>JAIQFT010000082.1 GCA_020073185.1 Terriglobia bacterium | reverse complement strand
CGCAGTGCCAAAGCACGACTTGCGGAAGCCCTGGAACAGGCCGCTGCGGAAGCGATCTCGTCGATTACTGCCGACAACGCTGTCGCTTGGTTCCGCCACTGCGGCTACAGGGTACAGCAACCATGAATCCGCTCTAGAATCCACAGCTTGCCAGAGTCATGGCCGCCGCGATCAAAGCAAGACCGTTATGGGTCGCCAGACCTGTCGGTGAGTTTCCTGCTTGAACAGGCGAGCCTAGAGCCGCCGTCGAGTCCATCTTGCAGTATCTGGAGTTGGAGCCCAGACTCCGCTGATCAATGCACTCCCGCAGGCGTTCCGCGAAAAATTTCGCGAAAGGCTCGCGTAGCATGGTGGCGCCGGTGCACACGTCGGGACCGACATGGAGTTGAAAACCTCCTCCCGCATGCTCGCGCCAGCTACGCTGTCGGCCATAGTTCAGCTTCCGTGACTCCTCGCTGGCTATGAAAAAATGAATACGGCCCGGAAATACGGTCGGCCGGTAGGCAGTCACCGCTTTCAAAGTCGCGTTAGCGACCTGAACCCTAAAGTTGCTCTTTTCGTCGGGAGCCGGCCCGTCGCCGTCCGGCGACCGAACTGTATCAGTGAAGCCTCGCACCCTATCTCGAACATAACCCGCCGCAATCTTTGGCCCTGCATCCACGATGCGGCGTAGGTGATACGGAATGCGATGCAGCAGGTACCGACAAACGTTCGCAACCTTATTCCGCGTGAGATATGCAGTCGGAAAGGGACTGTCAAAAAGCGCGAGGAAACCGACCTCTCCACCCTGTTCCGCGAGCTGCCGCGCTACCTCGAAGGCTACGGCTCCGCCGGCGCAATATCCGCCCACGAAATAAGGTCCCGCAGGCAAGAATTCTCTCAGCTCTCGCACATAGTGGGCCGCGAGTTCTTGGACATTTTCCAAAGGCGCACGCTCCCCATTGAACCCGGGAGGTTGGAGCCCGTAGAAAGGCTGATCCTCGCCGAGATAATGTGCGAGCCGAACGAAGCAGAAGACGTCCCCGTTATGCCCTGGGATGCCAAAGAAGGGTGGCCGGGAGCCCTTGGCCTGAATCGGAACCAGTGAACTGTTTATGGTCGATCCAGCATCAAGAAAAGCGAGGATCTCCGGTTTACGTCTAATCAACGCAGCCTGCAGGTCGGGAGTCAGAGCCCCTTTCGGAGCATTGCAGCGCAGCTTGTCGCCCTCCGCCCAGACCTTGATATCCGCGGTGTTCAATTGTTCCAGGAATTCCCGGATCATCATAATTCTCAGACTCCTCGCGCTCCCCACCTAACAGGAACTGTCATCCCGCCATCGATAGAGTTGCTGACGCTGCGAGTACACCCCTATGCCCAAGCAATTTCATGGCCAAGAAATAAGCATTATCGCAATCGAAGACCCGAGGATAAGTGCTGTTTCCCTTTTGTTTTCAATACCGCCACCACTTACTGGGTGCTGTGGTATGTAACTTCTTGCACATAAGCGGAACTTGCCTGTCCCCATCGGATCTCTGGACAGATGGGATGCCCAGACAAGAGTGGCCGCTAGCCCTTGGCCTGACTAGGCCTCGGTTGGTGGTTGAGCCAGCCGTCAAATTCAGCTTAGATTTCAAGTTCTTCGCGCTCCCCAGCGCTCAACGGGACGGTCATCTGGTCAGCTTTCTCCCGCCAAAGGCGGGCGTCCACGATTTCGGCAAGGCCCGCGACGGTGCGGGCTTCGAATAACTGGCGGACGGGCAAATCCACGCCGAGCTTGGCGTGGACCCGCGAAAGCAGCCGGGTGGCCAGCAGCGAGTGTCCGCCCAAGTCGAAGAAGTCGTCCCGAACGCCGGCGCGTTCCAACTTCAAAACCTCGGCGAAGATTTCGGCCAGGGCTTCCTCGGTCGGCGTGCGCGGCGCCTCGTAGGCGACAGCCGCCTCGCTTCCCCGCTCAGGCGCAGGCAGCGCCTTGCGGTCTACCTTGCCGCTGGGATTTAGCGGCAGCGCGGGAAGAACTACGAACGCCGAGGGCACCATGTACTCGGGAAGCCGCTCGCGTAAATAGGCGCGCAGCGCGCCCGTCTCGATCGAGGCCTGCGGGCGGGCCACTAGATACGCCACCAGGCGCACGTCGCCGGGCGTCTCCTCGCGGGCCACTACCACCGCCTGCCCCACCGCAGCGTGTTCGGAAAGTGCCGCCTCGATCTCCCCGAGCTCGATCCGGAAACCACGCACCTTCACCTGGAAATCGTTGCGCCCTAAGTATTCGATCGCTCCATCGGGTAGCCAGCGCGCCAAATCGCCGGTTCGGTACAGCCGGCCCCCGGGGCGGAAGGGGTCGGCAATGAATCGCTCGGCCGTCAGCTCGGGCCGGCCCCAGTACCCACGGCCCACCTGCACTCCACCAATGTAGAGTTCCCCCGGCACGCCGACCGGCACCGGGTTGAGACCGGCGTCCAGAACATACATCTGCGTGTTCGCTACCGGACGTCCGATGGGCACCAGCTTCCGCGCGCTGCCTCGCTCACAGGCCCAGTAGGTCACATCCACCGCCGCCTCGGTCGGACCGTACAGGTTGTGCAGCTCCGCATCGAGTAGTCCGAAGAAGCGTTCCTGCAACTCAAAGGGAAGCGCCTCCCCGCTACAGATCACTCGCTTCACCGACCCACACCGCGTCACCCCCTCCGCTTCCAGGAACACCCGCAGCATCGACGGCACAAAATGCAGAGTAGTGATTGCTTCCTCCTGAATCAGTTGCACCAGGTAGGTGGGATCCTTGTGCCCTTCCGGACGCGCGATCACCAACCGCGCTCCCGTCATCAGCGGCCAGAAGAACTCCCACACCGAAACGTCGAAGCTGAAGGGTGTCTTCTGCAAAACACGATCCGACTCCGTCAATCCGTAGGTGTCCTGCATCCACAGCAGGCGGTTGCTGACCGCCCGGTGCGTGTTCATTGCCCCCTTGGGCTTGCCCGTCGAACCCGAAGTGTAGATGACGTAGGCAAGATGATCTGGCTGCCCACCGTCCTGGAGGTCTTCTCCAGGCTGGCGAGCGATCTCCTCCCACCCCGTGTCCAGGACAACCACCCGAGCCCCGGCGTTGGCCCAGCCTCCGGCAAGATTGGCCTGTGTCAGCAGCACCGGAGCGCGCGAATCCTCGATCATGTACGCCTGGCGGTCGGCAGGATAGCCGGGGTCCACCGGCACATAGGCGCCGCCCGCCTTCAGGACTCCCAGCAGTGCCACCACCATCTCGAAGGAGCGCTCAATGCAGACCCCGACCAGCGTATCGGGTCCGACGCCCATGCCGCGAAGATGCCGCGCCAACTGGTTGGCGCGCCGGTTGAGCTCGTCGTAGCTCATGGCGCGGCCCTCGAACACCAAGGCTGTAGCCGTTGGAGCTCGCCGGACTTGTTCCTCGATCAAGCGGTGAATCGTCGTCTCGGGATACGCCTTCGCGGTGGCGTTCCAATTCACCAACACCTGCGTACGTTCCTGGTCCGTCAGCAACGGCAAATCCGCGATGCGACGATCCGGATCCGCTACCGCGGCCGACAGCAGCGTCACGAAATGCCCTGCCATCCTCTCGATCGTGGCCCACTCGAACAAATCCGTGCTGTACTCGAACATCCCCGAGAGCCCGGAGTCCGTCTCCAGCATGTGCAACGACAGGTCGAATTGAGTCCACACTTGATCGAGCTCCACCGGCGTGACTGTCAGCCCCTTTAGCGACAGCGGACGCATCGGCGTATTCTGCAGGGCGAACAAGACTTGGAACAGCGGATTGCGGCTCAGATCACGCTCCGGACGTAACTCCTCGACCAGCTTCTCGAGTGGAAGTTCTTGATGAGCGTAAGCACCTAGGCACGTCTCCCGCACCCGCCCGAGTACCTCCCGGAAGCTCAATCCCGCCGCAAGGTTCGTTCGCAACACCAGGGTGTTCACGAAGAGCCCAATCAGCCCCTCCAATTCCGGCCGTTCCCTGCCTGCAACGGGCGAACCCACGACGATGTCGGTTTGGCCGGTGTAACGCGAGAGAAGAACCTTGAAGGCGGCCAGTAGTGCCATGAACGGCGTGACCCCTTCGCGCCCGGCCAGCGTCAACAGTGCGCGCGTGAGAGGAAGCGGAATCTGGAACCGCAGCACTGTACCCCGATGACGCTCGACAGCCGGTCGGGGGTGGTCCGTCGAAAGCTCAAGGACCGCCGGGGTGCCCTGCAGCCGGCCGCGCCAGTATGCGAGTAATGGCTCAAGTGTCTCGCCTTGCAGCGTGTCCTGCTGCCACTCGGCGTAGTCCGGATATTGAATCGGCAGCTCTGGGAGCGAGGGTTCCCCTCCCGCGGAAATATCGCCGTACACCGTGCCCAGTTCCTTTGTGAGAATGCCGACCGACCAGCCGTCGGTCACGATATGGTGCATGGCCAGCATCAGGAGATGTTCCTCGCTGCCGAGCCGATAGAGCACGGTCCGGAGGAGCGGTCCTCGGATCAGATCGAAGGTGCGCTGTCCCTCTTCCGAGATCCGATGCAACGCCTCCCTTTGGCGCTGATCGGGTGTGAGGCCGGAGAGATCGACGACCGCCAGACGGAACACGTCTCCAGCGGCCACTATCTGTTCCGGGGACTCGCCCGCGGCACGAAACGTGGTTCGAAGGGATTCGTGCCGGGCGACCACAACCCCTAGCGCTTTCTCGAGATGGGCGACGCTTAACTGGCCCTGCAAACGCACTGCGAAGATGAGGTTATAAGCCAGCAGCCCTGGCTGCAACTGCTCCAGAAACCAGAGCCTTTGCTGGGCAAAGGAAAGTCGGAAGGAAAAAAGTTCGCCGCTCATTTTCGCTCCATTCCGGGCGACAGGGCTGATGCGAGGTCGTTCACGCGCACACGGCGGTCTTCGCGGGAGACGCGAGGAATGCTGCCTCGGGCAGTGTCTGGGGTGCTGGTCGCAGATTTGGCTAGTTCCGCCTCGACGGCTGCGGCGACTGCGGCGACCGTCCGGGCTTCGAACACGAGCCAGAGGGGCAAGTCCACGCCGAAGGCGGCGCGAATTCGCGACATCAGCCGCGACGCCATCAGGGAATGCCCGCCCAGTTCGAAGAAGTCGTCTGCGGGACCGATTCGGCTCACGCCGAGAACGTCCTTCCAGACTGCAGCCACGGCGGCTTCGGTCTTGCCGCTAAACACCGCCCCGCCGAGATCATCCACATCGCGCTCACCGGTTCTAGCGGTATCGGGTTTCTGGGAGGCGATTTCTTCTTCCTGCTTGCCTCCCGCGCCTGTCCACTGCTGCAATCTGGCGGTCAGGTCGCAAGTGGACACGACGATGTGTCTAAGCCCTTCCGCATCCATGATGCGTTCGAAGGTCTCCAATCCTTCTTCCGGGGTCATAGCGAAGGGAAACATCTCGGCGGGGGCACCATTTTCGGGTTGGAGCCATCCGTCCCAATCAACGGTGATCCAGGGAGCTGTTCCCTGCCGATTGCGCTCGTGTGCGAAACCGCCCATGAACCCGTTGGCGGCCGCGTAGGCGGCAAAGCCGATTCCTCCCAGTACAGACGCCAAGCTCGAGCTGAGCAAACAGAAATCAAGAGGCTTGTCCCGGAGCACGCGCTCCAGCACACGCGTCCCGTGGATCCTTGCGCAAAAGTGCCGCTCACAGCGGGGGCGGTCCAGCTCGCTGATCCCGCGGAACTCTTCGGCGCCCCCGACGCCGGCGGCGTGGATGACGCCATGGAGCACTCCGAAAGTTTCATCGATCCTTTGCAGGGCAGCTCGCATGTCGTCCTCATCTGCAACATCGGCACGCAGCGTCAGGACCTCGGACCCCAGGGCCTCGATTGCGCGGATGGCTTCGATCTTGTGCGCAAGCGACGAATCGGTTGCCGAGCCGTCGCGCAGCGCTGCCCATTCGCTGCGCGGAGGCAAATCCGTGCGGCCAATCAGAACAAATCGGGCCCGCACCGAGCGCGCTATGTGCCTGGCGATCAGCGGCCCGATAGCCCCGAGTCCACCGGTGATCAGGTAAACGCCGTTCTCGCGGAATCGGCCCCTTCCCCGATTGGAGGAAAGACTGAGAGGTTCATAGTGCTGGACCCAGCGCTGTCCGCCGCGCAGGGCCACCACCGGATGCAGTGAGCTACCCCTCAGTTCGGCCAGGAGCTGTGAAATGAGCACCCCATCGACCCCGCCCTTTACGAATGGGAGTGATATATCTATGTTTCGGCACCCCAAGTTCCCAAATTCTTGGGCCATTACACGGCAGAGGCCGTACATAGTTGCCTTTTCGGGAGAAATTGCCTCTTCTCCGCTGACGTCCTGCGAATGGTTTGACACCACCTCAAATGTCAGCGTCTGCGTGGGGCGGACCTTGACCACTGACTGGGTAGAGTAGAGAAGGCTGTAAAACCCTCTGTTCATGAGAGATTCCGTGCCCGCATCAGGGGGGACATGAGTTTCGGTGAGCGTAAACAGATGCACTATGTGCGAGGGAAGCTGATCTCTGGACGCAAGATCCTCGAACAGAGCATCGTAGTGCATTGGTTCTCCCGGATCCAACACGTACACATCCTCAGCCGAGCGTGAGAACGTCTGTCCGGCTCGAACCCGAATCACCTGCTCACCTTCCGCTTGCAGAGTTTCCGCCAGTGCTGTGCCCACGCCGACCTCATCGAGAAAGAGCAGCCAACACACGCCGCCTTCCGGCACAAGTTCACGGGGCAGGACTGTGGACGGAGCGGTTCGCCGCCAGGACGGCACGTAGAACCACCGGGAAAGATCCTGGATTTTGGCGGGTCGGTTTTTTGACGAGGCGGCCTGGCCTGAGGCCTTTCGAGGCTCAGCGTAGAACCGATTGCGCTCGAAGGGATAGGTGGAGAGGGGAACTCGGTGCAGCTTTTCTCCCCGGTGAAACTCCGTCCAGTTTGGATCGACACCCTCCATCCACAACCGCCCTAAGGTACGCACCAGGAAATCAGAGTCTGGCTGGCGATCCCGCGCGTGCGGCAACGACGAAAACGCCCTGGCTGTTCTTCCCGCGGATTGTCCGGCAAAGGTCGTAAGGCTATGTCCCGGTCCGACCTCGACAAGAATGGGTTGGGAGGTTTTCAGAATCTGCTGCAGTCCATCCAAGAAGCGAACCGTGTGCCGCAGATGCTGGGCCCAATACTCGGGATTAGTCGCTTCGGCGGCCGTAATCCAAGTTCCCGTGACATTTGAAACATAGGCGCGCTGCGGCGGAGCTAATCGAATGCCCTTCACAACCTCAACGAAGCGTTTGAGGATCGGATCCATCATGGCCGAGTGAAAGGCATGGGACGCATGCAGGGCATGGTAATCAATGCCGCTTGTTGCAAGGCAGGTCTCGAAAGCTGCAATGGCATCGCTCGGCCCCGACACGGTGCACAAGTTGGGAGCGTTTACGGCCGCGAGCTCGACGTTTTCAGTCAGCATGAGCGCAAGGTCCTGCTCGGACCTGGCCACCGCCAACATACGTCCGGAGGGCAGTTCCTGCATGAGGCGCCCACGCATGCCGACCAGCATCAGGGCATCCTTGAGTGAAAAAACGTCCGCAATGGTTGCGGCCACGTACTCGCCAATACTGTGACCGATCATCGCATCAGGCTTAATGCCCCAGCTCATCCAGGTCTTGGCAAGCGCGTACTCAAGGGCGAAGAGCACCGGCTGCGTGAATTGTGTCTGGTCCAGCCTCTGGGCATCGGGCAGGTTACCATCGTCCGGCGATCCGCCGAGGATGTTCGCCGGAAACACAAGGGTCCGGATGTCAAGACCGAGGTTCGGCGCCAGTAGCTCGGCGCATTCATCAAAGTGCCTGCGGAACGTCGGCTCGCTCTGATACGAATGCATCCCCATGCCGGGATACTGACTGCCTTGTCCGCTGAACAAGAACGCCATGGACGGGCGAACGGACGGCCCCGCAGCGCTAATCAGCTTGGCGGGATCACGCCCCTCGAGCGCCGCTATGGCCTCGGCGCGATCGCGGCAGACCAAAACTCGGCGGTGATCGAAATGTTTCCGGCCCACCTGCAAGGTGTAGCAGGCGTCTTCCAATCCGATTTTCGGATGGGATTTCAGATGTCGGGTAAGGTTATCAGTGGCAGCTTCGAGGGCGCGCTCCGTGCGCCCCGAGAGCAGCAGCAACCGGGCAGCTCTGGAGACCACGGAAGGCTGCCGCTCGGGGGCCTCTTCCAATACCACATGGGCATTGGTGCCGCCCATGCCAAACGAGCTGACACCTGCCCGACGGGCGGTCGCGCCATCCTTCCAGTCCGTGAGGGTGGTGTTGACGTAGAAAGGGGTGCTTGCGAAGTCAATCTCGGGGTTCGGCTGCTGGAAGTGCAGGCTCGGAGGAATCTGCCGGTGTTGCAAAGCCAAAACGGTCTTAATCAGTCCTGCTATGCCTGCGGCGGCATTAACGTGGCCGATGTTCGTTTTTACCGACCCCAACGCACAGAAGCCTGTCTTAGACGTGCTCATCCGAAAGGCCCGGGTCAGTGCCGCAACCTCTATAGGGTCGCCGAGAGGCGTTCCAGTCCCATGGCCTTCGATGTAGCTGACAGTTTCGGGACTAATGCCAGCCAAGGACTGCGCCGTCGCAATTACCTCAGCCTGGCCTTCCACGCTGGGAGCGGTAAAACCGATCTTCGCCGAACCGTCATTGTTGATGGCCGCGCCTCGGATGATGGCCAGGATGTTGTCGCCCGACTCAAGGGCGTCTTCCAGCCGTTTCAGGACAACGATCCCAACTCCCTCGCCACCCACCGTGCCGTTCGCCCCGGCGTCGAAGGCACGACAGTGTCCATCCGGGGATAAGATCATGCCCTCTTGATACAAGTAGCCGGCCTTCTGCGGGAATTCGAGTGAAACTCCGCCTGCCAAGGCCATGTCGCACTGAAAACTGAGCAGCGCCTGATACGCGGACTGTACCGCAACTAATGACGTCGAGCAGGCCGTCTGAATAACCAGGCTCGGTCCCTTGAGATTCAACTTGTAGGACACCCGGGTTGCCAAATAGTCCTTGTCGTTGCCCAGCATCATCTGGTAGGTGCCGACGGCATCGAGGAGGGCTTGGTTACCCAGCACATTGGACATAAGATAGGTATTCATGCCGATGCCGGCATAAACGCCGATGGAGCCTTCGAACACCGCGGGATCATAGCCGGCAGTCTCCAGCGCCTCCCAGGCGCACTCCAGGAAAATGCGCTGTTGGGGGTCAATGATTTCCGCTTCTCGCGGGCTCATGCCAAAAAAGGCCGCGTCGAACTGTGCAGCAGAGGAGAGAACGCCTTTGGCGTTGACGTAGTTCGGCTGACCGCTCAATTCCGGTGATATTCCCGATTCCTGCAGCTCTTCTGGGGTGAAGGAACCTACGGATTCAACTCCCTCACGAAGGTTGTGCCAGAATGCTTCAACGTTATCAGCGCCAGGGAAACGTCCGGCCATCCCGACGATGGCTACGCTGGCGACCCCTTCGCCCTGTTGATGTTCACTCATGACCGTGTTTCCTCCGGTCTTGCTGATCGCGCAGTCGGCTGATGGCCTGCTTCTGCCGGTCGGCCTGTTTTTGAATTCTCTCCCGCTCCGGCGACATATCCTCCTGGCTTGCCAGGTGGTGTGAGAGGGCCTCGATGCTCGGGTATTGGAACAGTTCCACGGCCGCAAGCTTGCGGTTCAAGCATTGTCCCAGCCGCGCTTGGACCTTAATCAGCAGCAGCGAATTTCCACCGAGGTCGAAAAAGTTGTCGCGAATGCCGACCTTCTCGACGCGCAGCACCTCTTTCCAGACAGCCGCAATCGTAGATTCAATCTCAGTGCGCGGCGCCTCGTAGGCGACAGCCGCCTCGCTGCCCCGCTCGGGAGCAGGCAGCGCCTTGCGGTCAACCTTGCCGCTGGGATTCAGCGGCAGTGCGGGAAGAACTACGAACGCCGAGGGCACCATGTACTCGGGAAGCCGATTCCGCAGATACGCGCGCAGCTTTTCCGTCTCCACAGTGGCCTGCGGGCGGGCCACCAGATACGCCACCAGGCGCACGTCGCCGGGCGTCTCCTCGCGGGCCACCACCACTGCCTGCCCCACCGCAGCGTGTTCGGAAAGGGCCGCCTCGATCTCCCCGAGCTCGATCCGGAAACCACGCACCTTCACTTGGAAATCGTTGCGACCTAAGTATTCGATCGCTCCATCGGGTAGCCAGCGCGCCAAGTCGCCGGTTCGGTACAGCCGATTTCCGGGGCGGAAGGGGTCAGGAATAAATCGCTCGGCCGTCAGCTCGGGCCGGCCCCAGTACCCACGGCCCACCTGCACTCCACCAATGTAGAGTTCCCCAGGCACGCCGACCGGCATCGGGTTCATTTCCGCGTCCAGAACATACATCTGCGTGTTCGCTACCGGGCGTCCGATGGGCACCAGCTTCCGCGCGCCGCCTCGCTCACAGGCCCAGTAGGTCACATCCACCGCCGCCTCGGTCGGACCGTACAGGTTGTGCAATTCCGCATCGAGTAGTCCAAAGAAGCGTTCCTGCAACTCAAAGGGAAGCGCCTCCCCGCTACAGATCACTCGCTTCACCGACCCACACCGCGTCACCCCCTCCGCTTCCAGGAACATCCGCAACATCGACGGCACAAAATGCAGAGTAGTGACTGCTTCCTCCTGAATCAGTTGCACCAGGTAGGTGGGATCCTTGTGCCCTTCCGGACGCGCGATCACCAACCGCGCTCCCGTCATCAGCGGCCAGAAG
>JAIQFT010000081.1 GCA_020073185.1 Terriglobia bacterium | reverse complement strand
GCGGCATCGGCGACCCAGATGGCCCACGGCGCGGGACGCTCGGGGATGATCGGCAGGCCGCGTTCGGCGCCGTGCAGGCGAACAAACGCGATCCTGGTTCCGTCGGGCGACCAGCGCGGCATGATGTCCCGATCGGCCGAGGCCGCCACGTAGCGCAGCGTGTCGCCGCCAAATTCATACACCGCAATGAAGCTGTGATCGCCGCGGTTGCTGGTGAACGCGATGCGCTTGCCGTCAGGCGACCAGCGCGGGCTGGAATTTTCTCCGCGCGCGTAGGTGAGCTGGCGTGCCTTTTCCGCCCCCGAGACTGGCGCGATCCACAACTGTCCCTTCGCGCCCGCCCATACGGCGCGCTGGCCGTCGGGCGATAGCTGCACGTCTTCGCAACCTTCCTCGTCGCATTCCATCGTGCCCAGCAGGCGCGGCTCGCCCTGATCCACGTTCACCGCCCACACCTCCTGGTGCGGCTGCTGCACGTTGCTGGTGGGATCGGCGACTTCGCCCTTCTTATTGGTCTCGCTGCCGCGGACGTAGACGACGGCGCGACCGTCAGGCGTCAGGCGGACGCTCGCCAGCGGCAGACCGTCATCGGCGCTGTAGTGCGTCACTTGACGAGCGCCGAAGCCGGGCGCGTCTGCGACCCAGATATTGCGTACGCCCTTGGCGTCGAACACCCATGCCACGCGAGCGCTGCGCTCGGCAGCGGTCAACTCGCTGGGGAAGGGCGAACTCATCACCTGTTCGAGCGTGAAGCGGGCGTGCAGCGCCGGGGTGAGCAGGAGTGGGGCCCAGAGGACGGCGGTCGCCAGAGCACGGTGGAGATGTCGCGCTGAAGCTGTCATAAGCAGAGGAGACTACGCCAACGCCTTGAGCGGGAGCAACTTGCTATGCGGAAATTTATGTGCGAACTTGCCAGACCGTGTCCAGCACCGTGCCGTCCACCCACTTCACCACGGCGACCGGCTTCTCGGTCAGGCGCGGTTTCTGCGGTTTGCCGCCGCAGATTTTCTCGACGTCGCGCTGGATGGCTTGAATGGGACGGATGGGCAGGGATGATCCCTGGACGGCATCGAGCAGGTCTTTGCGCCGCGGATTGATGGCAATCCCGCGCTCGGTGGCCACCACGTCGATCAGTTCACCCGGCCCGGTGAGCGTCGTCACCTGGTCCACAATCACCGGAATGCGGTCGCGGAACGACGGGACGGCCAGCACCGTGCATCCCGCGAATAGGCAGTTCTGCCAGCCGCCGATGCCGTGCAGCAGACGGCCGTCGGAGTGCGTCACCACATTCGCGTTGAAGTTCACGTCCACTTCCGTCGCGCCCAGCACCACCACGTCGACCAGCGAATTGAAAAATCCCTTGCCGTGGTAGTTGTAGGAGGTGAAGGGCGAGGTCGGGATGTGACGTGGGTCGTTGGCTATAGAGCGCACCGCGTCGAGGTCGAACGTCTGCCCGTCGAGAATGTAATCGGTGAGACCCTCGTTGAGGAGTTCAACCAGATATCGCGTCGAGCCGCCGCGCACGAAGCGCGCCCGCACCCCGCTCTGCTTCATGTAACGTCGTAGGTAATCCACAAAAGCGAGCGCGATGCCGCCCGCGCCCGCCTGGAACGAGAATCCCGGGCGCATGATGCCGGCGTCGCGTACGAACCGCGCCACGTACTGCGCGATCAGCAGCCGGTCGGGCGAGCGCGTAATCTGCGTCGTACCCGAGACGATCTTTGCCGGATCGCCGATCGAGTCCACCGGGACGACATAGTCGACGTTGTTGCCCTGGATCTGCCAGGGTACGCAGGGGAACTCGACCTGGTTATCGGTGACCACGATCACACGGTCGGCGTACATGGAATCCGCCAGCGCGAACCCCAGCGAGCCACAGGCCGAAGGCCCGTGCGACCCGTTGGCGTTGCCGAACTGATCGGCGGTGGGCGCGGCAATCACCGCGATGTCAATGTGCACTTCGCCGTCCTGGATCGCCTGCCAGCGTCCACCGTGCGAGCGCAGCACGCCCAGGCCGCGCATCCTTCCCTGCGTGCAGTAATCGCCCAGCGGCCCGTTCATCGAGCCCTCGATGTGATGCACGTTGCCGGATTCCATCAGTTCGATGACCGGCGCGTGCGCGGGAAACGACGCGCTCGGAAACCACATCAGGTCGTGCACCCCCATCTTCGCCGCCGCCTGGAGCGCCCACAGCGCCACCCGGTCGCCGTCGCGAAGGTGATGGTGCGTCGAGATCGTCATCCCGTCGCTCAGCCCGCATTGGCGCAGCGCGGTTTCAAGATCGGGCACGCGCTTGTCGCCGTTCATCGGATAATCGGCGGCGCTGCGGATCGGCGCCGCCGCCGTGCGTCCCTGCGGATGATCGTTGTTCACGCCCGCGTAGGGCCGCTGCGGCGTGCCGTTAACGTTCGTCGGCACCACGCGCCCCGCGGCGTTGGTCGGCATTTCAATCGAGCTTGCGGTTGTGCTCATCGGAAATCGTGCTGCTTGCACTTTGTATCAGGGCACGACTTTAGTCGTGCCATTCGGTGCTATCTGAGTCGGCTTTAGCCGCTGTACGCAGGGCCAAAGCTCTATCCTTCTCCGCCCTCCGACGCTGTTTTCGGCGCGGGCTTTTGCGCAACCGCCGCGGCGCGCATCTCCGGCGTCACCATGCCCATACGCTCGGCCCGCTGCACCAGCTTCAGCGCGCGCTGCACCACCGGGGCGTCAATCATCTTCGACCCAAGGCTGACCACGCCCAGCCCGCGCGCCTGCGCATCTTCAAACGCGGCGACGATCCTCAGTGCCCGCTCGATCTCCCACGGCGCCGGCGCGAACGCCTCGTGAATCACCGCAATCTGCAGCGGATGCACGCAGCCCATGCCCTCAAACCCGAGTGCGCGCGCGTTGCGTGCCCACTCTGCCAGTCCTTCCAGATCGCCTACATCGCCATACACCGAATCGTTCGCCTGCAAACCCGCGGCTCGCGCGGCATTCACCAGGCGCGTGCGCGCGTACAGTGACTCCGTACCCACCGCCGTCTTCGCTACGCCCAGATCGGCGGTGTAATCCTCCAGCCCGATGGTCAGCGCCACGTTGTGCGGCGATGCGGTTGCGATCGCCCACGCATTTTCAATTCCCAACGCCGTCTCCAAAATCGGCAGCAGCCAGATGTCGCGCTTGATGCCGCAGCGCGACTGCACGCGCGCGATCCGCTGCTCGACTTCCGTCACCTGCTCGGGGTGCTCCGTTTTCGGCAGCAGTATCAGGTCGGGCGACTCCGGAACAACTTCGTCCAGGTCGGCCAGCCCGAGCGGAAGCTGGTTGATGCGCACCATGCGCTCGCAATTTCCAAAATCCACCGCGCGCAACGCATTGCGCACCAACACGCGTGCCGCGTCCTTTTCCGCCGGGTGAACCGCATCTTCCAGATCGAGAATGATGGTGTCGGGCGCGTGTAGCGCGGCATTGATGAAATACTTCGGCTCGCTCCCCGGCAAATACAAGCGCGAGCGCCGCAAGCGATCGCGTGGCGAAGCCGCGGGAAGCGCCACTGGCTCGGGGAGCGATCTTCGTCCTTCGCCCAGTCCGGCCCGGCGCACTGCGGCCTCGATGCGCGCCGAGATCACGAACGACAGCGCGCCCGCGTCTTCAATCATCACGCGCGCGTGCTCCACCCCGAGGTCTGCCAGCACCTCCCGTGCCTGCGTGAGAATAGAATCGCCATAGTACGCCGCGACCTTCGATTGCAGCTCAATATCAATCCCGCCGGCGGAGCGAGGCATGAACGCAACCCGGCAATCCGAGCGTACCCCTGGCCCGCTGTGCCCCGCCTCGAAAGTTAGCGTGTTGATGTTTGCTGCTGTGACCATATGCTCTTAGCTTTTCGCCGTTAGCTCTCTAGCCCCACCCCCGCCGGGGCGGCAGAGCATAGCCCGGCACGTAAGTGCTGGGAAAAACTGCAAATCGCGAGAATGAACCAGCTAAAGGCTAGGAGCTATAAGCCATAAGCTAATCCGCCGCGGTTCCCACCTTCGCCGATTCCAGCTTCTTCAAAATCGCATCCGTCATCTGCGTCGTCGTAGCCGCGCCCTGGGCGATCGCCTTTGGCCCGCCCGGAATGCGCATCATATCGTATGTCCGAACGCGGCCCTCGCTCACCACCGCCGCAATCGCGCCGCGTACACGCTCCGCCTTGTCATGCTCGCCCACATGGTCCAGCATCATCGCCGCCGACAATATCATCGCGATCGGGTTGACGATCGGAGGATTCAGCTCCGCGTATTTCGGCGCCGACCCGTGTGTCGGCTCAAAGACCGCTACCTCGTCGCCGATGTTGCCACTGGCCGCAAACCCCAGCCCGCCCACCAGCCCGGCAAAGGCGTCGGAGATCACGTCGCCAAAAAGATTGGAGGCGACGATCACGCCGTAATCTTCCGGGTTCTTGGTCAGCCACATCGTCTGCGCGTCAATGTTGGTGGACCACAGCGGGATGCCGGCGTAATCTTTTGCCACCTGCTTCGCCACTTCCTCCATCATGCCACTGGTTTCGCGCAGCACGTTCGGCTTTTCGCAGATGGTCACGTTCTTGTACCCGTATTTCTTGGCGTGCTCAAACGCCGCGCGGCAAATGCCCTCGGCGCCGCGACGCGTGATGATCCGCACCGATACTGCCAGGTCTTCACCCTTCGTGCCCGCGAACGGCGCGAACTTCGGATGCGACTCCAGCGCGCTGCGCACCCGAGCGGGCGGGTTTGTCCACTCCACGCCGCAGTACAGCCCCTCGGTATTTTGGCGAAACACGATCGCGTTCACCTTTGGCTCCTCGAATCCGCCGCCCACTTTCTTGCGAATGAAATTCAGAGGATTGCCGGGGAACCCGATGCACGGCCGCACGCAGATATCCAGGTTGAACCGCTGGCGCATGGTCACGATCGGCGAATAATACGTGTAGCCCTTGCCCTTGAGCGCGGGTGCGAGTTCGGCGTCCGCTTCCTTCTTCGGCTTCGACGTGATCGCCCCGAACAGCCCGAGCTTGTGCTTCTCGAGCTGCGCGATGGTGCGGTCCGGCAGGGCATTGCCTTCGCTCTGCCAGAATTCCCAGCCGATGTCGCCGTGAATGTACGTCGCCTCGAAGCCGACCGCATCGAGCACACGCACCGCCTCGGGCAGAACCTGTTTGCCGATCCCATCGCCGGGCATGGATACGACCGTGTATTTCGCCATGAGTGCTCCGAATCTAACAGGTCGCTGAAAACTCTTCTCGACGCACGTTTTGAAAGGGCGCGGCTTCAGCCGCGCCGAACAAGCCTTTAATTTGTGTCATTCCGAGCGGGCTTCAGCCCGCGAGGAACCTGCTGTTCTGGACTGCTTCTCCGCTCCCTGTTTCAGCGCATCAATCGTGTCACCACTAGGTTTTCCACTCCGCCCGCGACAACCAGCGATTGTGGCACGCTGCCTAACGTCGGGAAACGGAACTCGTCACCCCGCCATGTGACCACGCCGCTGGTGAACTCAATCGCAATCTCGTCTCCGGGAATGATCGTCTTCTCTCCCGACGCGATCTGCGCCGCGAAATCCGCCTTCAGCCGCTTCACCAGTTCCGGAATCTCGATGCACAGGAAGCCGTTGTTGAACGCGTTGCGCAAGTACGTCTGCGAGAACCCAGCCGCGATCACCAGTGGAAATCCTTTCGCCTTCAGCGACGTCGCCGCCTGCTCGCGGCTGGATCCGGTGCCGAAGTTCGCGCCCCCGACCACCACGTCACCCGCGCGCGTGATCTGCGGGAACTGCGGATCGTAATTGGAGAACACCACCTCGGCCATCATCTGCGGCGTGACGTCGTCGCGATAGGTGTAGCTGCCCGGATAAATCGCGTCCGTGTTCAGGTTGTCCTTCGGTACGAACACCAGCCGGCCGCGCACGCGCTCCGGAAATCCGGGAACGATTTCAACCGTCTCGTTCGCCGCTTCCGTTTTGCGCCCCACCTGCAGGTTCTTATAACGCGCCAGCATGCCGCCTTGTTTCTTGCGGTCCTCGCGCTCGTTTGGCGGACGTTTCAGCGCCTCCGGTCCGCAGATGTATCCCGCCACCGCGCTCGCCGCCACCACCGCCGGTGACGCGAGATAACACTGCGCGTCGCGCGAACCCATCCGTCCCTTGAAATTGCGATTGGTGGCCGAGATTCCGACCTCGCCCGGCTCCAGCAATCCCACGCCGAGCCCGATGCATGGGCCACATCCGGCAGGCAGCGTGTTCGCGCCCGATTCCACCAGCGTCCGCCAGATGCCGCGTCGCTCCGCCTCTTCCTGCACCAGTTTGCTGGCTGCGCCCAGGTAGAACTTCACCGACGGCGCTACTTTCTTGCCCAGCAGCACCAGCGCCGCTTCCTCCAGGTCTTCCACCCGCGAGTTCACGCACGACAGCAGGTACGCCTTCTGGATCGCGACCTTCTTCTTTTCGATCTCCACCAGCGACGTCATCTCCTGCACTGTGTCGGGTCCCGATACATGCGGCGTCAGGTGCGAGAGGTCCAGTGTGATCCGCGCTGCATAATCCGCATCCGGATCCGGCAACAAAACAGAACGTAACGAGGTTGCCCCACCCTTATCCGCTCCCGGGTTTGGAGCGGGTAGGGTGGGGGTGTTCAGAACGGCGCCCTCTCGTGTTTCCTCCGCCCAACGCCGCAATTCCTCGTCCGCGCACCGCTCCGGCTCGCCTCTCTTGTTCCGTTCCTCTCTCCTTTCGCGCAGCCACTTGATCGTCGTCTCATCCACCGGAAACCACCCGACCAGCGCGCCCCACTCGGTGCTCATGTTGGCCATGGTCATGCGCGCGTCCATCGACAGCGACGCCACGCCCGGCCCGGCAAACTCCACCGCCGCATTCAGCACGTGCACGTTGAACGCGCCGCACAGCGCGATGATCACGTCCTTGCCCGTCACGCCCGGCTTCAGCGCGCCCTCGAGCACCACCTGCACGGTGCGCGGAATCTGCCACCAGAACTCGCCGGTCGCCCAGATGGCAGCCGCGTCGGTGCGCACCACCGGCGTGCCCACCGCGCCCAGCGCGCCGTACATGTTGGAATGCGAGTCGCTCGCCACAACGAACGAGCCCGGAGTTACATACCCCCGTTCGCACATAATCTGGTGTCCAATCCCCGTGCCCGCCGGGTAGAAATCAATTCCATGCTCGCCGGCGAACGCCTCAATCGCGCGGTACTTCTTCAGGTTGTCCTCGTTCTGGTTCTGGATATCGTGGTCGAGCGCGAATACCGGCTGGCGCGTGTCTTGGATTTTCGCGGCGCCGATGGACTTGAACTTCTTCATCACCGCCGAAGTGTTGTCGTGCGTCATGACGTGTTTCGGCCGGATGGAGACGTAGTCGCCCGCCCGCAGCGGTCGCTTCGGCCCCTCCGCCAGGTGCGCCTGCGCGATTTTTTCAGTGATCGTCTGGCCCATAAGCTATGCCGTAGTCGCGTGCTCGATCGCGACCTTCTTTGCCTTCCGACTTGCCTTCATCAGTTTCATCAACCCCGTCACCGAATCCAGCTTCTCCAAATTCCACACCGCCTCGCGCACCTTTTTCTGCGCCGCTCTGCCCATCACCGGCCCGGCCAGCGCCGTGAACTTTTCTTCAATCTCCGCGTCCGACAAGGGATTCCGCGGATCGCCCTTGGGATAATCAAGTTGCTTGGTGAACTCCTGTGCCGACGTGGTGCGGATGGTAACAATCACGCGTTGCAGGGCAGGGAACACCTTCTCGATTTCCGGGTCGCCGACGACTTCCACCTTCGGCAACTGCGCGCGGATTGCCGGGTCCATGATTTTCTCGGGCGTGAACTGTGCGGGCGTTACCTGCCGGTCCACCAGCGCCGCCGCGATCACGTACGGCAGTGAATGGTCGGCGGTTTCTTTACTCCGAGGATCGTACTTGCTCGGGTCGCTCAGGATGTTGGCCGCGCGCGCCAGCGAACGAATGTAAACCTTCTCCACCTGCTCGGCCTTGAGGTTGTGTTCGCGCACCAGGTCGAGCACGGCCGAAATGGGCGCGTGCGTCAGCGCCTCGGTGGGGAAGAACTTCATCCCGCACTGCGTAATCCGCCACGACTCGCCGAGTCCATCCGTCAGCACATTCAGCTTCCACTCCGGCCCGAAGCAATGCGTGAGCCCTTCCTTGCCGTCCACCACGTGCTCGGGGCCGGTGTAGCCCTTCTCCGCCAACAGCGCCGCCAGCACGCCCGACTGCGTTGCCATCGGGTCCACGGTGTTCTTCATCATCGTCAGTTTGCCGGCCGTGACTGCGCCCAGCGTGGCATGCCGCGAGGCCGAGATGCCGATGGCATGCTGAATCTGCTCTGCCGTTAAGTGCAACGCGCGCCCGGCGACGATGGGCGAGACGAACGCGGTCAGTGTGGCATGATGCCAGCCGCGCTCGCGAATGCCGGGAAACGCAGCCTCGCAGAAGCGGCACTCGAACTCGTGGCCGAGCACCAGTCCCACCAATAACTCGAGCCCATCGGAGCGCGCCCGCTCGCAGCAGGCCAGCGCCGCCGGAAAAATGTCGGAGGGATGCGACGGGTCCTGCTTCCAGTAGATGTCGTTGTAATCCATGCAGCGAATCATCAGCGCGTTGGCCAGCGACGCCGACACCGGGTCCACGCGCCGGCCGCTGCCGATCACCGTGCACGGCCCGCGCCCGGCAATTTCGTCCAGCACCTGCAGCGCGACGCTCACGTCATGCTGCCGGTATCCGCCCAGCGCGCAACCCAGCGCATCCAGGAGGAAGCGCTTCGCCTGGTAGACGGCATCCGGCGACAGGTCTGCGAACTTCAGTGACGCGGCGAACTTCGAGATCGGCTCAGTGATCGTCATGATAATTCAAGCTGTGTTGTCGATTGGACATGGCCATCGACCAACGACCAACGACCAACGACTAGCGACTCTTGAACGGCTCATACGCCATGAAGTCCGCGTGATGCACGATGGTCGCCTCGGTCGAGCGCGTTACCAGGTCGCCCTCGGCGGCGTGGGCGGCGATGATGTGGCAGACCGCGTCCGGGACGCCGCACTCCATGGCCAGCGCCACGCCGGTGAACGGGTGCCGCAGCAAACCGCCGCGCTTGGTCTGGCGCGTCTCGCCGCCGACGTTTTCATATTCCAGGAGTTTCCCAACATCCGCCAGGATGGCGCCCGCGATCACCACGTCCAGATCAATCGTCAGGGTGCGCCCCATGTGCTCCCGCATCGCCTCGGCGCAGCGGCGCGCGATGTGCACCACGCAGCGCTTGTGCTCCATGAACGTGGTCGGACAGTTGCTCACCAGCAGCGTGAAGGGGATGCGGTTGAGGTCGTCGGGCGTGAGCGGCGAGAGTTCGAAGGCGCGCGCCCAGGTGCGTGCAACGCGCTCCCGAAGGTCTTTGTTTTGTATCCACTCCAGTTCCGGCCAGAGCCGGCGGACGGCTTTGTGCAGCGTGCTGGCAGCAGCGTCAGGCATGGTCAGCGCCTCCTGGCCAAACCGTTAAGGATACCGCATCCGGAAGTTTCCCAAAAACGCCGGCGCGTAGGGTAGTGGGCTGTTTTACTACCGCGCGTTGGTCCTGTTGACACGCCCGAGCGCGCGCAGCCCGCGAGAATAGCGCAGCCCCCGGCGCAAGCCGGGGGAACCGATGCCCCAAAATCATCAGCCCGCTTCAGCGGGCGACAGAAAAAGAAACCCGGGGCTGCGCCGCCCCGGGTCCGATTACGCTCGCGCGTCCTGGTTTGAGCGCGCCGCGAGCGATAGCTATTTCCGCCCTTTGCCATTCTTGCCCGCCGCCACCGTTACCTTCGCCGCCTTCGATGTTCCGTTGGCGAACAGGATGGCATCGGCCGCCTTCTTGTCCACGTCCATGATGTAGGGCAGCCCGGTGACACCAGCGCCTTCGGGCGTGAGGCTGGCGATGTCGTCGCGGGTGATGTACTTAAGGGCGAACTTGCGCGCGCCCGCCATGAACTGCCGCAGGCCCTGCGCCAGCCGCTGGTTGTAGGTGTAGACGCCGATCGCCCCCGTGGGCAGCTTCTTAAAGCGGTCGCCGAGGATGTGGCGCAACTCGTGCGCGGTGACGAAGATCTCGTCCACGCCCAGGCCGAAGCGCTGGATGTAGATGGGCAGGTTCTGCGCCTCGATCGCCTTGCCGATGTTTTTGGCCACCATCGCCGCCGCCAGCGGTGCGCGGGCGTAAGCGATCAGCTTGACGAAGGGCGCGCCGAGCGCCAGACCCTTGAACATCTGGTCTTCGAAGGCGAAGCCGCCGGCGAAAGCCAGGTCGGGCAGGAACATCTTCTTGCTGGCGAGCTTGCAGTAGTACTCGTAAACCAGCGAGTGCAACTCGACCGACGGGATGCCCCACTCATTCATCATGCGCCAGGGGCTCATGCCGGTGCCGCCGCCGGCGCCGTCCACGGTGAGCAGGTCAAGTTCGCAGACCGAGGCGTACTTGACGGCGCGCGCGGTGTCCTCGGGACGATAGGCGCCGGTCTTCAGGGTGACGCGCTTGGCGCCGGCCTTGCGCAGCTCCTCGACGCGCTTCATGAAGCCGTCGAGCGAAACCATGCCGACACGGGAGTGGCGCTCGAACTCGTGGAAGGCGCCGCGCTTGAAGGCCTCTATGACCCCGGGATCGTTGGGATCCGGCAGCACGACGTAGCCGCGCTTCTGCAACTCCTGCGCCTTGTTGAGGTCGCGGATCTTGACCTCGCCGCCGATGTCCTTGGCGCCCTGGCCCCACTTCAGCTCGACCGATTCGACGCCCAGGTTCTTGATGGCGTATTCCTGCACGCCCAGCATGGTGTCCTCGACGTTGGCCTGCAGGATGACCTCGCCGTAGCCGTCAAGCTGCCAGTCGCGGTAGCAGTCCAGGCGCCACTTGAGTTCGGGCGCGGAGATGACCTTGCCGTTGGCGAACTGCGAGTTCATGTCCATGCCGGTGACGTTTTCGCCGATGGCCATGGGCACGCCGCTGATCGCCAGTCCGGCCGCGTATTCCGGCCAGTTGTTCTTGGCGACGTTGGTGGACCCCATGGCGGCGCCCGTCAACGGCATGCGGCAGCGAATGCCGGTCTTCTTGTTGGCCCCAATGGTCACTTCCAGGTTGACGTTGGGGAACAGCGCCTTGTTGCTGTCGGGTTCGACACCCCACGCCCCAGCGCAGCGCCCGAGGATGGTGAAATGCGACAGGTCGACCGGGTAATCCTTCTGCGAGGCGGTGGTGATGATCCCGAACGGCTGCGGGTAGATCATCTCCGGGCCGCGGTAGGCCGACTTGCCGATCTCGCACATCCCGATGCACCCATCGATGCAGGTGGTGCACATTCCGCTGAACGGGCTAACCGAGTCCTCGGTGCGGTTCTTGGTCAGCGTAGCCGCGGAAGCGTTGAGGCGTGTGTAGGTCATTTGCGTTATCTCCTAAGTAGCTCTTGGCCGTAGGCTCTTGGCCGTTGGCTCCTAAAGTTCGATGTACCTTGCATGTGTCCACTGCAATGCCAATGGCCAACGGCTAATGGCCAACGGCTTTCTTAATCTTCACATCACTGCGAACCGGCCCTGAGATCTCGCACGCGTGGCACGGTTCCAGGAAACACATAGCGTCGTCGTAGCTTTGGAAGCAGACAGGCGCGAAATTCAGGCATCCGCTGCACAGCGCGGTGGTGGCCGTCGAGGCCTGGCACCGCAGCTCGCAAACGGGGCAGACGTAGAGGCAGGCGCCACACTGGCGGCACTTGTCGCTGGTGATATCGAAGGGCCGGGAGACGCGCCGATCGTGGCCGCGTCCGGCGAATCCGATGGCGCCGGCCATCATCTGCTGCTCGCAGATGCGTACGCACAGCCCGCACTGGATGCAGTGCTCGTTGTGCGTGTCGTAGCGGCACTGGCGCACGCCATACTCGCTGGCCAGATCCTGGATGGTCTTGGACTGCGGGCAGGTGGCGACGTAAAGCTCCAGCAGCAGCTTGCGGGCCCGCTGCACGGTGGCGGAGTTGGTGCGGACCTCCATGCCGTCCTGCGCCGGGAGCGTACAGGCACTCAACAGGCGGGTACGCCCGTTGGCCCCCATGCTGACTTCCACCACGCACAGGCGGCAGGCGCCGATGTCACGCAGGCCGTCGTCGTGGCACAGCGTGGGAATGGGAAGACCGAGGAAGCGGATGGACTCCAGCACGGT
>JAIQFT010000080.1 GCA_020073185.1 Terriglobia bacterium | reverse complement strand
ACTCCCGCGCCGGGAAGATCGGAATCGGCCGTGCAGAAGTGGAATCTCGATGTCCCGCGCGAAAAACTTGGCGAACTCACGCAACCGAGTACGCCGCTGCCCGTGCCGAAATTCAGCTACTTACACCACGGGCTGCTAGTCACCTGAAAGCAATCGATCTTGCTGAGACTTGGCTCCGAGTTGGACGGATTAGTCCTGTTAAGCGTGCAACTGGCGTTTGCCAGACAGGATGTAAAGGAACGCGGGGAGAGAGATGATGCTGGGCGCCGGTCGGATGACAGCTACAGCCCGCGCCGACATTGGTGCTCGATGTTCAAGCCCGACGGTGAAGCGTGGGTCCGAGGTTTGCGTACAGACGTGTGATGACGCTCGTCAGCTCTGACGACGATCTCGATTGGGAGTTTGCCTTTGATTCGCGCCTTGGGCATCCGACCGGCAGCTCGGAGGAGCCAATGGCGAAGAGGTCAAAGAAACGGTGTGAGGAATTGCCCATATTGCACCCGGATGCAGCCGGCATCGATGTAGGCGCGAGCGAGTTGTTTGTTGCCGTCAGCGCTGATCATGATCCCCAACCTGTTCGTAGTTTCCCTACCTTTACTCGCGATCTGAATGCACTTGCGGACTGGCTACAGCAGTGCGGGATTCGCTCAGTGGCAATGGAGTCAACAAGCGTGTACTGGATTCCCGTGTATCAGATCCTAGAGTCCCGCGGGCTAGAGGTGTGTCTCGTCAACGCGCAGCACGTAAAGAATGTTCCCGGCAGGAAGACCGACGTGTCCGACTGCCAGTGGCTGCAGTACCTCCATTCTGTGGGTCTGTTGCGAGCCAGCTTCCGTCCTCCTGGCTTCATTTGTGCTATTCGCTCTCTCTGGAGACACCGCAGCAGTCTGATCCAGATGGCGGCAGAGCATGTGCTGCACATGCAGAAGGCGCTTGACCAAATGAACCTCCAGATTCACCGTGTCCTGAACGACATCACCGGACTGAGTGGCCTCCGGATACTGGACGCAATCCTCGCTGGCGAACGAGACCCCGTGACTTTAGCTCGGCTCTGTCATGGTGGCGTAAAGAGCAGTGAGGACACGATCGCGAAATCGCTTGAGGGTGACTATCGCCCAGAGCACTTGTTCGCGCTCCGACAGTCGCTGGCTGCGTTCCACTACTACCAACAGCTGGTCGTCGAAGTGGATCAGGAGATTCAAGGTCAACTAGGCAGTCTGGAGACAGCGACAACCGCGGAGCCCACAATACCCAAACGAACCAAGGCTTCCGGCTATCAACGGCGCCGGTATGAGCCGAAGACGTTCGACCTCCGCAGTGAGTTGTATCGGATCTTCGGAGTGGATCTTACCAATGTGCCTGGCATCAGCGCGATTACCGCCCAGACCATCCTCTGCGAGATCGGCACAGATGTGTCCCGGTTCCGAAATGCTTCCGCCTTCGCGTCCTGGCTGGGACTGTGTCCGGAGAATAAAATCAGTGGTGGCAAGGTGCCCTATACAAAGAGTCGCCGCGTCAAGAGCCGCGTTGCCACTGCGCTACGCATGGCCGCGAACTCGCTGCATCACGCCAAAGACTATCTCGGCGAGTTCTTTCGGCGCATCACTCGGAAGCTCGGCAAACCCCAAGCAATCACCGCCACAGCCCACAAACTTGCACGCATTGTGTATCACCTGCTCAGCACTAAAGAAGCATACAACGAAGCCGTCTTTCACCGCTGCGACGAAGAAGCTCTAAAACGCGCGCAATTTCGGCTCCGCAGACAAGCCGCTCAACTCGGGTTTCAAGTCATCCCCCTACAAAACGGGTGATGTTCCTTGGGAGTCGGCTTGTGGAGCGTGATGCTGGGCATTGGCTCAGCGCCGGATTGCTCCTGGATCATGGGCAACCCGGAAGTAATCCGATTGCGCATTGCGTGCCTGGCTGTACTGCCCGCGTTCTCCCGTGAAACGGTTTGAACCGATACGTTTCAACTCTTCGGCCTCCGCTCTGGTGGGCCGCTCCGCTCTTATAATCTGGGGAGCTCAAGGGATGATAACGGCCGAAAAATTTCACGGCACACTTTACGGCACACCTCACAAATGCCACCCCGGTAAGTCATTGATTGGCAGGGCGAAACTCAGGACTGGCGCCGCCAGCTCTGACTACTCATAATCCATTGGTCCCAGGTTCAAATCCTGGCGGGCCCACCAAAAGAATCAATCGCTGACACGAGTGGCCTTTCTTGAATTTTGCCGGATTGGGCCGCTAAGTCCATTGGTTTCGGGTCCAAATCCTAACGATCTCATCGCCCTTCAATCACTCACCTGGATTGCGTTTCTGGGGTGTCCGCAAGAATTTTTCGGCACACTGCGCGCTTCCGGTCGCGTTGCTGGCTCTGTGTCGCCGACGACTCGGGAATTAACGACGGTAAGCGCGTTTTATCGGTACTACTCCAACAGACGAACCGATGACTTCCGGCTTGCCCACTATCCAAAACACTATCGCGGGCCTCATGCGGCCGGTCGGCCAAGCCTCCGTAGTTCGCCACAGGATTGACTTGGTGATCGCTGGCAGCGAGCATGGCCGATAGCGGAAAGGGAGGTCATCACCGCACTCGAGCGACAACAGCAACGTCGAGCTTTGAATAGTACTTCTTCACGTTGTTTGCCCCGTACTTGTCGCGGAGTTTCTCGATCACGGACTTCACCTGCGTGGCGTCAGTGACAGCAAAAACCTTAAGTTCACTCTGTGTACCCCCAGCATCAATCCGAATTGAGGGGTTCTTCAGAACGTTCTTGTACCATTGTGTATCCGACCCCTTCACCGGCAAGAGGTACAGCTTGCCGTCATCCCACACGAACCAGATTGGCAGTGAGATGGTGCGTCCTGACTTTCTGCCGGTCACGGTAATCGTGATTTCGCGATCTCGAGAAAGGCGATCTGTTAAAGCATCGTTCCGCTTTGCCATGTGCACTTTTCTGTACCTAACGCTTAGCTTGATAGCTCTCGGCTTTCAGGCCTTCGAGAACACCTCTTTTGCGACCATGATGGCGCTCATTGCATTGGGCCAGCCTGAATAAAATGCCAGATGCGTAATGACCTCAATCAATTCTTCCTTCTCGACTCCATTCTGCACGGCATGACCCAGGTGAAACCGCAACTGATCCGGACGATTCATCGCAATCAGCGCCGCCACGGTTGCGAGACCACGGTCGCGCTTAGAGAGCTCCGGGCGTTCCCATACGTCTCCGAAAAGCACGCGATCTGTCAGATCAACCAGCTTGGGCGCGAAGTCACCAATCATCTTCTGCGCGGCTGTCGGTTCTTTACTCATCCTGATTACTCCTTTCACGTTCAATCATCGGAACCGCCCTCCTTTGCCCCTTTCGGCGAGTTCGCCGATGAGCAGCGCGAACGGCTCGGTGTATCGAGCGATCCGAAGAGGGCCGCAATCCACCGGATCGAAACCCAAGATGCCGATCCCCATGCTGCTCTCTCTAGCGTTTCGTTACCTCTTGCCGCTCACAGACCGGTCATTCGCTCGAGTTTTTCCGGGTACCGCGCCCCTTCCACCTTAATCTTTGAGGCGGCGCTATCGAGGTCGCGGAGGTCGTCGGGCGTCAGTTCGACTGCCGCTGCTCCGATGTTCTCTTCGAGGCGGTTTAGTTTCGTCGTGCCCGGGATCGGAACAATCCACGGCTTTTGAGCGAGTAGCCAAGCTAGTGCGATCTGCGCAGGAGTCGCCTTCTTCCGCTTCCCAATGCTGCCGAGCAGATCAATCAGTGCCTGGTTTGCCTTGAGAGCCTCCGGCGTAAACCGAGGAAGAGTGCTGCGGAAGTCGGAGGTATCGAATGTCGCGCTCTCTTTGATTGCTCCAGTCAGGAATCCCTTGCCGAGAGGACTATACGGGACGAGGCCAATCCCGAGCTCCGCAAGTGTCGGTATCACTTCTTGCTCCGGCTTCCTCCACCAAAGCGAATATTCGCTCTGGAGAGCCGTGAGCGGCTGGACGGCGTGAGCGCGACGAATCGTCTTCGCGCCTGCCTCGGAAAGTCCGAAGTGCTGCACCTTACCTTGCTGAATCAGATTCTTCACCGCTCCCGCAACGTCTTCAATCGGCACATTCGGGTCAACTCGGTGCTGATAGAGCAGGTCAATGGTCTCGACCCTGAGCCGCTTGAGCGACCCTTCGACGGCCTGCTTGATGTGCTCCGGCCGACTATTCAGACCTGCCGCTCCCGGTCGATTATCGCTGCCGCTCAGATCGAACCCGAACTTGGTGGCGATCACCACTTTCCCTCGGAACGGAGCGAGAGCTTCGCCCACCAGCTCTTCGTTCAAGTACGGGCCGTAAACTTCGGCGGTGTCAAAGAATGTGATGCCGCGATCCACGGCGGCATGAAGAAGAGTGGTCATCTCCTGCTTGTCTTTGGCCGGGCCATAGGAAAAGCTCATTCCCATACAGCCAAGACCGATTGCCGAAACCTCTAGGTTGCTTTTTCCAAGTTTGCGCTTTTGCATCGTTTCTCCTTACAAATCGAATTGGTCCCGGTTACGATGCTGCCCTTGCACGCTGTTGTTCGCGCCAGCGAGCCGGTGGAACTCCCTCCCAAGTGCGAGGCTTGTTCGGCGCACCGACGAGGGTGATGGTGCCATCGCGGCGTATGCTTGTCGGGAAAGTTGTAAGTGAAGGTCGGATTCGGGCAGAACTGCTCGAGGCCCGCCAAGTACTCAGGGCAGGTGCGATCGGAGTCCCCCATGCAGCCGACGGCAGCAAGGTCGCCGGGCTTGAACTTGGTCACCGAAGAGCCGGCCTTGGTTACGCGGCCGACGATTTCGTGCCCCGGAACACATGGATAGACGGTGGGCATAAATTCGCTCCACTCGTTGCGGACTTGGTGGAGATCGGAGTGACAAATGCCGCAATACAGAATTTCGATCTGTACGTCGTGTTCGGTTGGGTCGCGCCGCGTGATTGTGTTGGGGACCGCCGGCGACGTCGCACTGGCAGCGGAGTAAACTTTGGCGTTGTACATGTGCTTAATGTAGATGCTCGCCTGGCGCTTCGATATGCAGAATGCGCCATTCTGCATGCAAAATACGCCAAAATGCTGCGAGGCTTATTCTTCAACTTTGCTCCTACCGGTCCTCCAAGTGGGAATTGCGCCCACAATTAGGCGCTGGGTGGAGTTCTTGCGGAATTCACAGAGACGCAAGCATTCGGCGGAGGAAGTAATTCAAATGGGCACCAAGCGGATCAGTATCAGATCGGAGGTGTTTCAGGGTGACGACGTAGCGGCTCGGGTCCGCACTTGCCGTTGGATCACTCCAGAGTCCACCGTTACGCCAGCGCGTGAGATCGTCTGGAAATACATCTCGTCTCCGGCGATTTCGACCAGCATGAACGTGCGGTCAGTGTCGAATCCTTTGCCTTTGATCTCGGTCTTACGCAGGTTGCCGTAGCGCAATTTGCCGGAAGCGCCTTCGGTGAAGTAGTAGATTCCCTTTTGGGGTTGGACGCGCTCGTAGACGTGGTCATGGCCGGAAAATACAACGTTGACTCCATATTGGACAAACAGAGGCTCCAATAGCAGCCGCAAATCGGTTGCCGGACCATGCGTTTTTCCGGATGAATAGAGAGGATGATGAAAGTAGCAAATTTTCCACTCGTCGCTGCCGGCGTCGTTTTGTAACTGTGTTTCCAGCCAGGAGATCTGGTTCGGGTCCATGTAGTCGCTGTCGAGGGCATAGAAGCGCACGTTGCCCTTCTTGAAGCTGTAGTAAGTCGCGCTGTTCATGTTGAACAGCTTGTAATAGCGTTCGTTGGGGTTGTCGTGGTTCCCCAGTGCCGCATAAAACTTAACGCCAGCGTCCAGCAGCGGCTTGTACGGGGCCTCGAATTTCTTCTCAAAATCCCTGGGGCTACTGCCGCCGTAGATGTTGTCGCCCAACATGATCACAAAATCGAACGGGAAGTCCGGGCGAGCTGCGGCCATTCGCTGGGCCACTTCATACTGCGCCGCATCGCCGGTTCCCATATCGCCGATGGCTGCGAAGCGAACCGAATTGGACTTGAGAGGAAGCTTGAATTCGCCCGCTCGCGGGCTTGGGGCGAGCAGCAAGAAGATGCTAAGAATGAGAACAAGACGGCGTCGCATGGTTCTGTCTGGTGATTCAATGTTCTGTGGAGATAACCTCGGGAATCAAATCGACCACCAGATTGGCTTTGACGTCCAACAGGACCAAATCGCGATCCACGATCCGGTAGGCGACTTCGTCCGGCAGTCTTGGGATCCTCAGCAACAGCGTCGGAGGAACGGTGGTGTACGGAACCCCCTCCGGGTAGGCCTGATTCACGCGCAGACGGACTGACTTGACCGGATCCCCTTGCCGGATCGTGGCGCGGGCGTTGGCGGCGTGAGGGCTCTGAAACTCGCTGCGAACCGCGTGCCGAAACGCCTCCCTGACATTGTCCGTGAAAATGTCGCCGCGCTGGGCGTCAGGCCGTGCTTCGCGAATTTTTCTCGCCAGGGCCTGCTGGTGCGCAGTGATCATTTCCGGCAGATCTGTGGGCTTAAGTTTCGGCAAGGTCGCTTCCACGGATTTGTGGAGGCGAACAAACTCGTCCACACGCTGAGAGAATTCCTTAAAGCCGGCTGCGTCCTCCTCCTGCTCCTTCCCCGCAGCGGCGGCTGAAGCGGCCAGCGCGCACCCCGCCACGAGCACGGCCACCAGCAGTGCAGATCGCGATAGTCCCCGGCTGCTTTTTTCCCCGTGCACCTAACTCCTTCCTCGCACCAAACAAGCTGCTCAATACAGTGAGATGCGCTCCCTAGGCGTCTTTGTTGTTCTGGACAACTTCCTCGACTGCTTCCTTGACCGCCTTCTTGCTCTGTGCCGGGAAATTTCTCAGGGATTCTTACCGGGTCGCCCCGGCGCTGCTCCCATTGGGGGAACGAAGGGCTGCAGATTCCAGTTGGAGGAGCTCGCGCAGGACGCGGGACCAGCGGCGAGGGGTCCGCCTGGTTGCGTTTGGGGAAGCGGGGTCGGCGTAAAAGCGTTCGATCTCGGCGCGCAACTCAGGGGTTAGGCCGGAGAAGTTCTGTTCTGCCAGGTGATGAAGGAGCTCGGCGTAAGTATCGTCATTCAGGCGATATTCGCCGGGCGCGGTTCTGGCGCCGACATCGAAATTGTCGTTCGGGAGCGTCACTCTGCCCGCGCCGAGGTCGGTGAGGAGGCTGCGATAGCGGTCGAGCGTGGCGTTGAAGCTGGCTTCGAACATCTTTTCGGTTTCCGGCGTGGGTGTACGGAAGGTGAGGATTCTTAGCGGCCCAATCTTCGGGATCAGCCGGAAGAAAAAGGCAAGAACCTTCTCGCCGACATTCGGCTTGCGGTAGTTCCTGCCCCAACTCTTCTCATAGCTCGCGCGCGACAGGTTATAGAGGAACCGACCGCGGGTTATGCCGGGCAGATCCTTCTGGATGTCATCCTTCTTGACTTCCCATGCCACCTTGGTTGCTTTGGGAATGACATTGCTGACGGCGTGACGATATGAGCCGATGGTCGTGGTTTCGTCCTGCAGAACCATGCTCAGCTTTACTCCGTACGTTTCCTCGAACGCTCTGTCCAGGAGAGGCTGCGCCACCTCGAATCCGATGAAATCATGGTAGGCGTCGGGGGCGAAGCGTCCTCTCGCCACTTCGAGGACATCGAAGCCGAACTCCGTCTTCACGTGCGCGAGCGGGCTGTCTTCGAAGGTCACCACGTCGCCGTATTTCTTCTTCAGCTCGGGATAGAGCAGAGGGACCGCCCGATTGACCGCCAGACGGTGGCCATCGTTGTCGGCGACCCAGTGCGACATTGACCCGATGGCAAAGGCGTACTCGTTGATGTCCCGCGAATCGCGCAGCAGGGCCTCAATGAAATCACCGCTGCGGATGTAGTGCGTCAGGTTGCTGAAGAACCTGTTGCCGTGCGGATAGTAGCCCAGGTCTTGGATGATGGCGCCGCCGTAAGCATAGGCATGGGCCTGGCGCAGTTCGTCTTGGGTGGCGTTGGGGAAGCGCTTCTGCAGCAGCGGCCGGATGTGCGTAGCCCAGACCGCGTCAACGATGGCCTCGTGAGTAAGCACGGAGTAAGCATCGCCGGAGGTCGGGAAGGCGAGAAACAGGATAAGCACACCGGACAAGATGATCTTGGTTCGAGGCGTCCCCGGCATCGATTTTTTAGTTTAGCAGCTTGACTCAAGAACCCGCAAAACGGCAAGGCCCTGAAGGTCGCATGGCAGGAAGTTTCGCGTGGAATGCAGTTCGGTTGTACGATGCGGAATTGGAGGCGCCGATGAAAGTGCAGGCAAGACCGCTGACAGGTCTGCTCGAGAATGCCCCGCACGACTACACCGCACTCAAGAAGGCATTCAGACTCGTTTCCGCTGTTGCACTGCTGGCGGGGACAATGTCCCTGGCCGCGCAGGAGCAGCAGCAGCCCGAGGTCCCCTCTGCCCCGTCGGCGGCGAACCATGCCATGGCGCGCAGGTTGACGCTCCCCGGCGTCCCGCGCTTCGGCGAAGTGACCCCCACGCTGTATCGGGGTGGGCAGCCGACCAAAGAAGGCTTTAGCAACCTGGCCGGGATGGGCATCAACATTGTGGTGGATCTGCGCGGTTCGCGCGAGAGCGAGCGCCGCCTCGTCACCGGGCTCGGGATGCGCTATGTCTCACTCCATTGGCAATGTTTCAGTCCGCGCGATGAACATTTCGCGCAATTCCTTACCTTGCTCCGCGTAAACCCCGGCAAAAAGGTTTTCGTCCACTGCCGTGTCGGCGACGACCGCACGGGAATGGATGTAGCAGCGTACCGGATGGCCGAACAGGGTTGGACTGCGGAACAAGCACGGAAGGAAATGGAGGCATACGGTGTGGATTGGTTCCACCGCACGATTTGCCCCCGGCTGTCGTCCTACGAAAAAAACTTTCCCGAGCGATTCAAGACTAGCGCCGCATTCCGAAGTCTGCGCTCCGGGAAGGACGCCCCCGAACCGCAGCCCTAGCGCCTTTCGTACCTGCGTCCCTCAGTTTCGCGCCCGCTCGCTCACATCGCCAAGTTGCACCCACGCCCGCGAGCAGTCCTGTCACGAGGTCCTTCCTGTGAGGACAAACGAGGCGGATGGTGATCAGCGTTCCAGAGCGCCGGGAAAGCGGAAGCCTGGTAGAATTGTCGGCCATAGCCTCCTGGCCTTGCTGGGCCCGTCGCGCATTTCAATGCATTCTTGGCTTAACGAATCTAGAGCCACAATTTTTTTCTGTGCGGTGGAGCTGAAGCAGTCTGAGCAACTCAGGCCTTCTTAAGCATCCGTACAATGGAAACCAGAACAACCGCTCCCAGTATCGCGATCACGATGCTGGGGATGAGCCCCCCGCTCGTATAAAAGCCCAGCATCCTCATGATCCAACCACCGACCACGCCACCCACCATGCCAAGTACGATGTCCATGAGCGGTCCATATCCAGAACCCTTCATGATCTTGCCGGTAGCCCAGCCGGCAACGAGGCCCACGATAATCACCCATATCAGCCAGAACATGAGAGCTCCTTTCTTATCACCCCGGCAGCTTCTTCGTTTGCGCGAGGTGATCGACGACAATCCTGATGGGCCAAATTCCCTGTCCGCCTGATGTTTAAGATGCAGATTCCGTATGTCATGGGTCGCATGTCAGCCCTTATTTCGGCCGTGCCGCGCTCGTGCGCCCCTGTAATCCGGGAAGGTGAGGATTTCGATCCGGTTGGTTTGCCTTGCCTTGTCCGGCCGCGGAAAATGAAACTGGGCCAGCCACAGTGAGCTGGCCCGCTGTTTCCATCTTATGATCCCGTGTCAATCAGGGGCTCTGCCAGGGGAGCGCCATTCCTAACTAACTCGGTCTTGATTTGAACTTTCTGATTAGCCAGCGGATTGATATCCGTCTCAAACGTCTGGTAGCCGGGAAGAGCAATCCTGATCTGATGTGTTCCTGGCGCAATCAGCATCCCTCGACCCGGGCCCTTGAACTCACCCACATGGCCTACGAAAAGGCCGTCCATGAAAACCGCCGCCCTCGATGGGTTGACGTCGATCTTCACTTCGGCCGTTACATCTGGCATCGGTGCTGTGGGCGCCCTCATCATTCTGACGAAAACGACTTGCTTCTGCCCAGGCTGGACCAGAAGATGTTCTGTGAAGTCCTTGTAGCCGTCCTGGCGCACGACAATGTCGTGGTCGCCAGGCAGTAGCAGAACCCTCTTCGATCCCTTGAGTTCCTTCAAAAAGCCCACGTACTGTCCGTCGACCCAGACACCGGATGTCTTTGCGATCTGGGACTTTCCTTCAAACTGAATCTCTCCCATGACATCGTTATTCGCGTACACAGCGAGGGCCAGGAACAGAGTGGGGACCAGAAGCAGTGCCCACCGTAATGGATGTATTGTTCGGAGTGCTTTCATCGCTACCTCCTTCCCCAGTGGAATTTGCAATGCGCTTGCCAGATTTCGTAAGTCCCTGTATTGAGAGGACCCCCGCCAAGCCCTTGCCTCCACGGAGTGGGAAAAATGTTCGGGTTACGGTAAGAATTTCGAGTCCTCCCGTCCTGGAGGCCGCAATTTACCGGCCTCCAGCAAGCTCTTCCGAGCCGCTAGTTGAGTCATTGGATTGGATTCGCTGCTAGCGGCGCGGTTCCTCCTTGCCAGAGCGTGGAGGGCCGTGTTGGGCATGAGCGCTGTTGCCCGCGGAGGGCGGTTTGTTCTCCCGATGAGGCGCGCTCTCTGGACGAGCCTGTCGCTCCGTGTGAGGGACCCTTTCGGTGCGAGGCGCGCTCTCGGGATGAGGCTGCCGTTCCGTGTGAGGGACCCTTTCCGTGCGAGGCGCGCTCTCCGCGTGAGGAATCCTTTCGGTGCGAGGCGCGTTCTCCCTCTCGAAGACTCGCGGCTGCCGCGGCGTCTCGGCGCGTGGTGCTGGAGGCGTGCGCTCCTCGGTCCTCGGGCGAGAAGCTCTGAGCTCCGGTCTATTCTCGGGGTGGCGAGCAGGGGTGCTCGGCCCGGCTGGAACTGCGCGATTCTCGGGAGCCTCGAGCGGAGCTCTACCCGGCCTTGCCGCTACCACACCGTGCCCGCTGATTTCGGCAGGCTTCTCCGTGGCAGCAATTGGTGGCCGCCCGTGATTCTCTGCCGCCAACAAGCTGCGGTTGGTACTGGCGGCGTGTTCATGCTGCACCTGTGCGGAGGTTGGTGCCACATGCCGCTCGCGAGCCAAGGCTAACTGCTCTGCGGTCGGACGCGCCCTTGTACCGCCGGAACCGCCGTTGTAGCTGACGCGATTCACGACGGTAACGTTTCCGACGACGGGTGCCCGGTAAACATAATGTATCCGGGCAACGTCTACGTTGTTGACGGTCTGATTGTAGAAGAAATGTCGGTCTCTCCAATAACCGCCATAGTAGCCCGTCCCAGGATACCCGAAACCGTAATCGATGCCACCGTAGTAGCCGATCACAGGACCCCAGTACCCGGGATGCCAGTAGTAAGCCGCGCTCTCAAAAGCCCAGTAACCGGGCGTCCACAGCAGGTCAGGTTCGGGGGACAGCGCCCAGGTGCCGGGTACCCAGTAGAATCCCACTGGGCTCCAAGCCCAGTACCCGGGCACCCAGATGTAATCCTCGCCCGGACAAAGGGGCTGCTCGTAAACCGGAAGTGGGGGTGGAGCGATGGAGACAGACAAGAAGACTTGCGCAGACGAAACGGCCGACGCGGATAGCATCGCAAGTACGAGCATCAACGAACGAATCAATTTAAGCCGCATGGACCCTCCTGCTGCCTCAGCATCCTTCGCTTACCCAGACACTCTGTAGTGGCTGCGGAAAGCGTGGATGAATAGGCTAGGTTTTTCGACCGCACGAGGATGAAAGTCCTCATCCCCTTTTGGCAATAAACAGTCACCTACAGTGAGATTAGGGTCGTTCGGAGCAAGGTTGCCCATGCAGTTCGTTGATTCCAAATGGGTTGTATTCGGCGGCGTAACTCCATGCCTGCCATGTCTTTGCGCTCGAGGGGCATTCCGGAGAGTGTCCCGCTTTTAGTTGGAGGTTGAAGAGCGGCGCTCGGGATCATGTTACGCGACCTCCTGCTTAGTCGCAGCTTTTTCTGTTTCTCCTCTTCCTAGGATTGCTCTCAGTTGCCAGATGTCCTTCCAGCC
>JAIQFT010000079.1 GCA_020073185.1 Terriglobia bacterium | reverse complement strand
CCATCGACGGCAACCAAGGCCCTAACGCTGAGTGTGGCGTCGGCGCCGGTCACGTTGACCATCACGACCAGCTCTCTGGCTAACGCCACCGCCGGCACTGCCTACAGCGCAGCGCTGCAGGCCAGCGGCGGGGTGACGCCGTACACGTGGTCGATTTCGGCGGGCGCATTGCCGGCGGGAGTGAGCCTCAACGCCAGCACGGGCGCTATTTCCGGCACCCCCACGGCGAGCGGTTCGTTCAATTTCACGGCTTCGGTAAGGGATTCGGCAACCACTCCATCGACGGCAACCAAGGCCCTAACGCTGAGTGTGGCGTCGGCGCCGGTCACGTTGACCATCACGACCAGCTCTCTGGCTAACGCCACCGCCGGCACTGCCTACAGCGCAGCGCTGCAAGCCTCAGGCGGGGTGACGCCGTACACATGGTCGATTTCGGCGGGCGCATTGCCGGCGGGAGTGAGCCTCAACGCCAGCACGGGCGCTATTTCCGGCACGCCCACGGCCTCAGGATCCTTCAACCCGACCTTCGCGGCAAGAGACTCCGCGCCTACGCCAGTAACTGCAACCAAAGCACTCTCGCTGACGGTTGCTCCCGCGAACGAGTATCCTGTTGCCAAGCTTTCTGTGACCCCAACGAGCGGTACCGTACCGCTTGCGGTTACGGCTTCGACGGCGGGCTCCAGCGATCCGGACGGCACCATCGCGAGTACGTCCATCAACTTTGGTGACGGTACCATCGTTAATGCCGCCTCCGGTTCCCACACCTACGCCGCTGCCGGAACTTACACGGTGACCGCGACCGTTACGGACAATGGCGGCAAATCCAGTTCTGTGACCGCCACTGTGACGGTCGCTCCTGCGAACCAGCCTCCTGTCGCCAAGCTTTCTGTGACTCCAACGAGCGGCACCGCACCGCTCGCGGTTACGGCCTCGACGGCGGGCTCCAGCGATCCGGACGGCACCATCGCGAGTACGTCCATCAACTTTGGTGACGGTACTGTCGTTAATGCCGCCTCCGGTTCCCACACCTACCCCGCTGCCGGAACTTATACAGTGACCGCGACCGTTACAGATAATGGCGGTAAGTCCGGGTCTGTGACCGCCTCTGTGAAGGTCAACCCTGTGGGCTCGCTCGATTGCAATTCAACCAGCTTCTCGTTTGTAAACTTTTCCGATGACTACATGATGGGTGAAGGCAGTGGCCTGGATAACGGCGTCCTGAGCAGAGTATATGCACTAGACCCGAATATAAGAATGGCAATTGGCGAAGGAGACCTCCAGAATCTGCAAGACGCCCGTGAAACCGTCGATGCTGCCCTTTCCGGCAAGCGGCCTTGCGGCGAAACCGAGTATCCCTTCTTCAGCACGATGGGGAACCACAACTATGGTAGCGACGATCCCACCCTTTCCTGGTGGGAGAGCACGTATGGAAATAACTGGAGTGCCAATGCCGCTGGTTCGCGGCTGGCGTTGCAGCTTCCGGGCGTATCAAACTTCAACCGCGGTCCTCTTCAGACTTCTCAGCGGATTCCCAACGCCGCGGTCTACTCCTTCGATTTCAAGAATGCTCACCTCGTTTTCCTTGACGACTTCGAGAAATTCTCGCCTTCGAGCACTGTGTCGGATGACAGCCAATTCGGACCCAGTGATGCGAATGGCGCAACCGTTGATCCCACCTCATCGCAGCTGGATTGGCTGAGCCAGGATTTGGCGGCAACCACTCAGCCAGTGAAGTTCGTCTTCACCCACGTCGGCATTGTGGCTCACAGCTACACCTCGGCCTGCTCGGCATGGAGCGAGCACAACTCGGATTTTAATACCTCTGCTTTAGCCAAGGTATTGGCCGCCAACAATGTGACCGCGATTTATCGCGGACACGACCATTGCCCATCGCGCGCGTTGTTGGACGGCAACCGCACCGTGGTCTGGGAACGCTCTTGGAACGACGTGAACGGCGGCTTGAAGGGCGATCCTTCTCTGTGGTCGGGACTGATCGGAGCCGGCAAATTCTGGCAAGTAGATGACGGTTCCGTATACAACGATAACGGCTTCTACGTGATCACGGCAGTGACGCCAACCAGCGTTACCTTCAGCACCTATACCTTTAAATCCTCCGCCGGGAACCCTGTCCTATGGGAGACATTTACTATCCCGCTGTCGGGCGGCGGTGGTGGTGGCGGAGATACGACTCTGCCTACTATTTCTCTCTCATCCCCCTCGAACGGCTCGACCGTATCTGGGAATGTCACCCTGTCGGCCACCGCTTCGGATAATGTTGGGGTCGTGGGAGTCCAGTTCAAGGTGGATGGGACGAATCTTGGGGCAGAGGTCACGGCCACACCATATTCGATGAGTTGGAACTCGACTACCGCAAGCAACGGGAGTCATGCTATTTCAGCCGTCGCCAGGGATGCAGCGGGCAACACCAACACGGCGTCGGCAACCGTGAACGTCAGCAATGTGTCCGACACCACCCCGCCTACCGTTTCGATCACCGCGCCGGCAAACGGAGCGACGGTATCGAACACCTTCACCTTGTCGGCCACCGCCTCGGACAATGTGGCAGTCGCCGGAATCCAGTTCCAGGTGGACGGGACGAACCTCGGAAACGAGATCACCTCGTCGCCTTACTCGATCAGCGTCAACAGCAATTCCTATCCCAATGGTAGCCATACATTCTCGGCGACCGCCCGTGATGCAGCCAACAACTCTGCGGTGGCCAGCATCCTGGCGACCATCAGCAACCAGCCGCCTTCTGGCACCACGATCTACCTTGATGCCAATATCTCCTCCGCTTCATGCACGACCTACAACGCAAGTGCCAGAAACTGTACCGGCGGGACCGCCACCGCCTACAAGACCATGGCCTCGGCAGGTTCCGCGGCCTCGGCAGGTACCACGATCCTGGTCAGGGCCGGAACCTTTAGCCAACTTGCGCCAGCCAAATCCGGGACGGCCGCTGGCCCGATCACATGGAGAGTCTATTCGGGGGAAACGGCCACGATCAACGGTGGCAGTCCTGCGATCCAGCTTACCAATCGGCAATACCTGGTGGTTGACGGGTTCACGATTTCCAACGCTGAATCTTGGCTGGAGGGAGACAACATGCAGTACGTCACCCTGCAGAACAACAGGTTCAATGGTGGGACCGGAGCTTTCACTGCATCCAGTTTCCTCAACGCCAACTACAACAAATTCCTGAACAATACTTTCCTCAACAGTTCCGGGGACAGCCTCACGATGTTCAGCTCGGACCACAACCTGATCCAGGGCAACACGTTTACCGATGCCGACCACACCTTATTCGCCCTGAAGTGCGGTAACTATAACGTCATCCGGGGCAACACTTTCTCCAACTCCCGTCAGAAGGGTGAGGAGGTATTCGATTGCACCACTAGCGAACCCGGTGTTCCAGTTACCGAACTAAACTCAACTAAGCACAACCTCATCGAAGGCAACTCTTACGTCCTGACGGCGGCCAACAACGGCGACGGTCCCTTCGCTGGCATCCAGTACGCCGGGCAGAACGGGATCATCAGGCGGAACATTTTCTACAACACCAAGGGCGCGGGACTGGACTTCACCAATTACTCCGGTGAGGCCGACTACGACAACTACAACCGCGCCTACAACAACGTCTTCTACAACAACATCGGCGGCGGCTCGGCCACCACCAGCGGCGACCAAGACAACGTCCTTAAGAACAACATCTTCTATAAGAACTCGCCCATGCCCGTTCCCTGGAACGACAACAATCCGAGCGGGTCGCAACTCTCCAACTATCAGAGCAGCGGGTTCCGCGTGGAGCGCAACGACATCTTCAATAACGCCGCCGGAGAATCGGGCGTCATCCAGTTCAACTACACCAACCTCACCTTGGCGCAAGCCCAGTCGCAAAACCCGTCACTCTACGCGAACAATCTCGAAGTCGATCCGGGGTTCGTGAACGCTGCCGGCCACGACTTCCATCTCCAGCCCAGCAGCCCGATGATCAACGCTGGGACCTTCCTGACAACCACGTCGAGCGCCGGTTCCGGAGCCTCGATGCAAGTCGCCGACGCGGGCTATTTCTTCGACGGTTTCGGAATCCAAGCAGAAGTCGGCGACACCATCCAACTGGCGAATTCGACCAGCGTGGCGGTGGTGACAGCGGTCAACTACACGACCAACACGCTCACCTTGGACCGCAGCCTCAGCTGGACGCAGGGGCAGGGAGTGAGCCTGGCTTACAGCGGGAGCGCTCCAGACTTGGGGGTTTACGAAACAAACTAGCAATGTCCGTGGCTGGATGCGGATCGGCTCGTCCAGCCACATCACGGTCAAGTCGGCGACTCCATGGAGATAGAAGGATCTGACGGCGCGCGGGATTGGTCGCAACTGGTGGTCAGCGACGGCAACGCCGGGCTGGAGGCGGCGCCGGGGCGAATACGGCCGGAGGCGGCGCACCAGCGCTGCGCCGTGCACAAGCTGCGCAACCTGCTGGCGAAAACGCGCAAGCATGTGCACGACGCGGTGCGCCAGGACTACCCCGCGTCGTGTGCCTGCCCAACCGCAGCCCCGCCGAGCAGCACATCGGTCGGCATTGGCTTAGAATGGATAGGCATCTGACAACACACTTCCACAAGCTCGGAACAACGTGTGCGGTATAGCTGGAATTGTCAACACTGACGGTCGTCCGGCCGATGCGCGTATTTTGGCCGACATGATCGCGATGCTTGGCCATCGCGGCCCGGACGCCAGCGGTGTCTTCACCGATGGCGAGGCCGGCTTCAGCCACGCGCGCCTCAGCATTATTGATGTCGCTGGCGGTGCGCAGCCCATGTCCAATGCGGAGCGCTCGCTGTGGATCACTTTCAACGGAGAGATCTTCAATTACGTCGAACTCCGCGAGGAGTTGCTGCGCAAAGGACACCAGTTCGCTACCCGGTCAGACACCGAGGTCTTGCTCCACCTGTATGCGGAAGAAGGGCCCGATTGCGTTCGGAAGCTGAACGGTCAGTGGGCGTTTGCCATTTGGGATTGCAAGACGCGGCGCCTGTTTCTCTCGCGCGATCGGCTTGGAGTCCGCCCGGTTTTCTATACCCAGCGCAACGGCGCTTTCCTGTTCGCGTCGGAAGTGAAGGCTCTCTTCGCGCATCCGGCAGTCGAGCGCCGGCTGGATTCCACTGCCTTATCACAGGTCTTTACCTACTGGTTTACCTTGCCGCCGCGCACCATCTTCGAAGGCGTGCGGGAATTACCTCCGGGGCATTCCCTGATTCTGCAGGATGGCAAATCGGAGATTCGCCGGTATTGGCAGCTTGATTTCCATCCCGACCCGGAAGGTGCGCGCCGCGAGCAAGAATACGTCGATGAGTTGTGGGAACTACTGGTGGATGCAACGCGCCTGCGCCTGCGCGCCGACGTACCGGTGGGCACCTACTTGAGCGGCGGGTTGGATTCCTCGCTCGTGACTGCCATCGTCAAGCGCTTCACGAATACGCCGGTCCGCAGTTTTTCCGTAGGCTTCGAAGACCCCGAGTTCGACGAGAGCCGCTATCAGGACGAGGTCATCGAGCATCTCGGCACCGATCACCAGCGCATTCACTGCACCTACCAGGACATCGGCCGCGTCTTTCCCGAGGTGATCTGGCACACCGAGAAGCCTATCCTGCGTACCGCTCCGGCGCCCCTGTTCATCCTGTCCAAACTGGTGCGCGAGGGCGGGTACAAGGTGGTGGTAACCGGCGAGGGCGCGGACGAGATGCTGGGCGGGTACGACATCTTCAAGGAGGCGAAGATTCGTAGCTTTTGGGGAGCCCGTCCCGAGTCACGCCTCCGGCCCCTGCTGCTGCGCCGCCTGTATCCATATCTGCACAACGTGCAAAACCAATCCGACGCGTATCTGCGCGCATTCTTCCGCGTGAATGCGGGTGACATGGCCAGCCCATTTTTCTCCCACCTCCCGCGCTGGGAACTGACCTCAAAACTGAAGCTGTTCTTCGGGGACGCGCTCCGGACCGCCACCGCCGCCTACGATCCTTATGCCGACCTGGCAACCATGCTGCCCGCCCAGTACGGCAGCTGGCCACGCTTGTGCCAGGCACAATACCTGGAAGCCCTATACCTGTTGCCCGGATACATTCTCTCCTCGCAGGGCGACCGCGTCGCCCTGGCTCATTCCGTTGAGATCAGGTTGCCGTTCCTCGATCACCGTGTCGTGGAGTTTGCATCCCGGATCCCACCCGCGCTGAAGATGAAGGTACTCAACGAAAAGTACATCCTGAAGCGGTGTGTCGGCGACCTTTTGCCCCCGTCCGTGCGTAGGCGACACAAGCAACCGTACCGCGCGCCCGACGGGAAGAGCTTTTTCCACGCCGCCGCCCCTGATTACGTTCGTCACCTGTTATCCGCCGACCACATACGCGAAAATGGGCTGTTCAACCCGGTTGCGGTGCAGAAGCTTACTGACAAGTTTGCCGACGGCCGCGCCATCGGGACTAAGGACAATATGGCGTTGGTGGGAATTTTGTCGGCTCAGGTCGTCGTGGATCGATTCATCCGTGGTTTCCAAAAACAGGTACCCAAGGAGGACCATGCAGTCTCTCGAACAGCAGCTACGCCAGTTCGTAGTTGACAACTTTCTTTTTGGTCAGGACAACGGTTTTGCAACCGGCGATTCATTCCTGGTACAGGGGTTGATCGACTCGACCGGCATGCTGGAGCTGCTCTCGTATCTCGAGAAGACCTTCGCCATTGCCATCGACGATGCGGAACTGGTTCCGGAGAATCTCGACTCCATCGACAACCTGGTTGCATTCCTTGAGCACAAGAAACAGGTCCTGGAGGCGGGGAGCGCCGCCAATGCAAGTTGAACAGTTCCTCGAGCTTAGTGCCGAAAAGTTTCCCGACAAAACGGCCCTGATCTACGGCGCGCAGCGGCTGACTTACGCGGAAGTCGAGTCGCAGTGCAATCGGCTGGCCCAGGGACTGATCGCGGCCGCCGTCCAGCGCCATGACCGGGTCGCTGTCTTGATGGACAACTCCATCGAGACGGCAGTGGCGGTGTTTGCCATTCTGAAAGCCGGCGCGGTCTTCTTACTTGTCAATCCGACCACCAAAGCCGACAAACTTAGCTATGTCCTTAACAACTGTCGCGCCAAGGCCCTCATCGTCGCCGACACCAAACTCGGCGGCATGCGCGACTGCTGGGGAAACACGCCCCACCTCAAGACGCTCGTGGTAAGCGGCGCTGGCGCTTTTCCCGAAACCACGGCCAAGAAGTTTTACCGCTTTGACGAAGTTCTGGCGACCGCGCCGGACACGCGCCCGCTCAAGCGCTGCATCGATATCGATCTGGCAGCGCTGATTTATACCTCCGGCTCCACCGGCAGGCCCAAGGGCGTCATGATGACGCATCTCAACATGGTTTCGGCGGCCACTTCCATCACCACCTACCTGCAGAACACGCCGGAAGACGTCATCATTTGCCTGTTGCCGTTTTCCTTCGATTACGGCCTCTATCAGTTGCTGATGGCCTTCAAGAGCGGCGCCACCTTGGTCATCGAGCGCTCCTTCACTTATCCCTATGTGGTGATCGAGACAATCATGCGGGAGAAAGTCACTGGCCTGCCCATCGTGCCGACGATTTCCAGCATCCTCCTGCAGCTCGATCTCAGTAAGTTTTCGTTTCCCCACCTTCGCTACATCACCAACACGGCGGCGGCGCTGCCCACCGAGCACATACGCAAGCTGCGGCAGTTGTTTCCGCATGTGAAGCTCTACTCCATGTACGGGCTGACGGAATGTAAGCGCGTCAGCTATCTCCCGCCCGACCAGATCGACCTTCGTCCGGGCTCGATCGGCAAGGGAATGCCGAACGAAGAGGTTTACATCGCCGATGACAAGGGCGAATGCGTTGGCCCAGGAGTGGTCGGCGAGTTGGTGGTGCGCGGCGCCAACGTGATGAAGGGGTATTGGGAGATGCCGGAGGACACCGCGAAATGCCTCAAGGACGGACCGTTTCCCTGGCCCGAAAAGGTGCTCTACACCGGCGATTTGTTTCGTAGTGATGAAGAAGGTTTCCTGTACTGGGTCGGGCGGAAAGACGACATCATCAAGACGCGCGGCGAGAAGGTCAGCCCCAAAGAAGTCGAGGATGCGCTGTACTCGCATCCCGCGATCGCCGAAGCGGCCGTGGTGGGTGTTCCAGATCCCGTGCTCGGCAGTGCTGTCAAGGCGTTCATCACGCTGAAAACCGGCGCCAGCATCTCTGAGCAGGATGTACTCCGCTACTGCAAGGAACGTCTTGAAGACTTCCTGGTCCCCAAGGTCATCGAATTCTGCGACCACATGCCCAAGACTGCCACGGGCAAGATCAGCAAACGAGCGCTGGCCGGCGCGGGAGCGGGCGAATGAGCACAGGGACACCGTTATCTGCGTCAATGTTGACGATCGACGCAGCGCAAGAAGCGGCGCGCATTGAAACGGCAATTCGCGATCAGATCTTGAACCGCTTGCGCCGCAAGGGTGCGGTGCTGGGGATTTCCGGTGGCATCGACAGTAGCGTGGTGGCGGCGCTGTGCGTGCGCGCGTTGGGCAGGGAACGCGTCCTGGGGCTGTTCCTGCCGGAGTTGGACTCCTCCGACGACAGTCTTCGCTACGGTGAACTGCTGGCGCGCAGGCTCCGGATTGATACGAGGTTGGAGGATATCAGTCCGATTCTCACGGCCGCCGGATGCTACCGGCGCCGCGACGACGCGATCCGTTCTCTCGTGCCCGAGTACGGCGCGAATTGGAAATGCAAACTCGTGATGCCGGATGCCACCACGGGCGCGCGCTACGCGATTTCCTCGCTCGTGGTTCAGTCCCCCGAGGGCAACCAGAAGAAGGTCCGGCTGACTGCGCAGGCGTACTCGGACATCGTTGCGGCCACCAATTTTAAGCAGCGCGCGCGCAAGATGCTGGAGTACTACCATGCCGATCGGATCAATTATGCGGTGGCGGGCACACCCAACCGGCTGGAGTATGACCAGGGTTTCTTCGTCAAGAACGGCGATGGCGCCGCCGACCTGAAGCCCATTGCCCATTTGTATAAGACGCAGGTCTACCAACTGGCCGCTTACCTGCAGATTCCGCAGGAGATTCAGCAACGGCCGTCGACGACCGACACTTTCTCGCTGCCGCAATCGCAGGAAGAGTTCTATTTTTCCCTGCCGCTGGACAAATTCGATCTGTGCCTGTTCGGCAAGAATGCGGGCTTGAGCGTTGCAACCGTTGCCACCGCCGCCGGTCTGACGACGCAACAAGTCGATCGCGTATTCGCCGCCATTGATTCCAAGCGCACCGCGACGCGGTACCTTCATTTCAAACCCCTGCTGGTGGAAGCTGTGCCGGAAGTGGACGCGCAAGACGCAAATTGATAGTCGCGGGCGCCGAACCCATTGCCGCGGAATGTACTTGACTCGGAACCAGGGACCATCTCTAGCGAGGAATTTCCATGCCCGTGCTGGGACATGCGTTTGCCGGACTGGCGATTGGAATCGCGACCGAAGCTTCACCGCCGAAGGCGCGCGCAGTCTCCGCTTGGTGGATTCCGACTGCGGCAGTGCTTTCTTATTTGCCGGATCTCAGCACGCAACTGCTGCACCTGGCAGGTTGGAGCAGGGCACGAGTTTTCAGCCACTCCCTGGTGTTTGCATTTGTCGCATCGGTCGCGGTGGTGCCGTGGTTGAAACACCTCAACCGCATTTCCACGGCGCGCGCATTCCTCATCTCATCTGCCTGCATCGCGGGCCACGATTTGCTCGATCTGGCCCAGGCAACCGATCGCGCTCTCTGTTGGCCTTTCTCCCCCCGCGTATCGGGTTTCGCGCTGCTGCCGACCGACGCCCTCGCCGAGTCGCTGATCTTCGGCTCGGCATTCGCAATTGTTGCGCTCCTCCAGTACCGCAGAAAGAGTTCGCGCCAGGCCACGCCAGTGCCCAAGAACCGTTGGCCGGCCAGGATCGCAATTCTGGCCCTGATGCTGGCGGCCGCGTCAACACAGTACCTCCGCAGCGTGCGGGAGCGTCAGTTCGAAAGTGCCCATGCCCTGTTGGAGGCAGGCAACTACTCTGCCGCGCTCCAAACCGTCAGCGAGGCGGACAAATGGCCATCCGTCGCTAAGCCTGGGCGAACTGACTATATTAGGGGGGCTGCTTATGCCGGCGCGGGCAATAGGGCCCGTGCCGAATTCTATTACTTGCGTTCCTACGCGGCTGACCCCGGATACTTCTGGCTACTGGTCGATCTCGCGGATTTCTATTCCACTTCCGGGCGGCCCTTGGCCGAACGACAACGAACTGCAGAGCCATACCTTCGCCAACTACGAACGGAATTCATGCGCCAGGCGCGAGAGGCGAATGTAATCAATAGAATTGAGCGCCACCTCACCGCTGACGACGATCCAAGCGGTCCACTGCCGCCTCCCGAGAGCTCGACCCACGGAAAACAGCAGTAGAGGCGTATTCGCCCCGGTTTGGTCTGGCTGAGTTAGGCGACGTGTGCAACCAGCAGAGCGCCGGTGCCACTACGGGACTTCGGCTGCGCTTACCTGCTCGGTTTGGTAGGAGAGCAATATGAGATCCGCCCGCCGCCGCACGCCGTATTTGGACAGCAGATTGGATACATGAAACTTGACGGTCCGCTCCGAGATGTTCAGCCTTTCGCCGATCTCTTTGTTAGAAAGGTTCTCCAGCAGGCACTTCAAGATCTGTCGTTGGCGGGGGCTGACGGTCGTATGCATGTGCATGCCGCGCTGCCGTCGGTCAGTCGTCCATATGTGCTCCAGCATTCGCCCCAGTGTCGTCCGAGGAACCCAATAACCGCCGGCGCTGACCGCCTGCAGCGCGCCAGGGAGTTGTGGCTCGGCATCGGAGTATTGCAGGAGTCCTTTCACCCCGAGGCGCAGGAGAGGAAACGCGATCGGTTCGGGAAACGAATCGGCCAGGACAACGATCACCGAGGCGGGGCTGCGGCTCATGATCGTGGCCACCAGTTCTTCGGTCAGGGGCTGGTGCCTGAATGAGTCCACGACGTAAACGTCGGCACGTGGCAAGGCCACGGTGCCGTCTTCCGCTGTTATTCTACAGGTCTGCAACTGGAAGTCGGAGGTCAGTAGCTGCTCTTGGAACTTAGCTAGAATTAAAGGATGCGACGAGACCAGACACACTCCCACTTTCTTTTTCGAGCACGGTCTCGACATGCGTGTGCGCTTGCCAGAACTCTGAATTTCCCGCATTCTACCTCAGCAATGACCTGTGAACAACAGAATAGCCAATTCATAAGGTACCGCCAGTGTGTAGAAAGTACGCCCCACCATGGACTGGGAATGCACGGTATCTGCCGCTTGATCACCAACTTGCGCTTACCGCTCGCGCCCGGTTTCGAACCCACGAGCAAGAAGGCTGCCAAACTCAGAGTTCTTCTATTCGGTATTCGAATTCAACATTGCGCCGATTCACTTGCTCAGGTTTCTCGCGCCGAAGGCTAGGTGCGTGACGGTTTGCGCGGCCTGTGGCACCCACCAGATCCGCCGCATCCAGGGCCGATCGCTGTGACGCATTCGCTGGCCGACAAAATCGAACACCACGGGCGTAATCTGCACCACCGCGTACAAAGAACTGTTTCCTGCGAACGGCTTCAGAAGCGGGTAGTTCTCATGATAACTGCCGGAGCTGACCCTTCGGCGCGTGGTCCACGCGTCAAAAGTGGCCGCACTGTGTTGTGCGATGGTGAGCGCCAGCCAAACGCGCTTGCTACCTGCCGGCGACGGCTTCGATGGCTTCACCAGGAGGACAGGCTCGATCGAAGTACCCGCAGGTGTTGGATTCGTAGGTGTGGCGTTCAGAACCGCTGTGGACAGTTCTGGCGATGGCTCCAGTGTTCCGTTTAGTGCCGACGGTGCTGAAGGCAATGCGGTGGCGCTGGCCAGAATAACCTGGGGGCTGGCCTCCTGAATGTTCGCCGGTGGGACCGTCACATCCTGTGCGAGAAGTAAGACAACCGCGAGCAACATTCCAAACCTCCCAGTGATGTAATCCCTGGTACATGCCCACTAGGACAAGCCGTGCATGTACTAACGTAATGAGACCAGATATCCGACCCTGCGGCAAAGACAATTAGCCCGCGCATCTGCACTTCGGTAATCAACTCTTGCGACCGCCGGTAGTAGTCGTCCCACGCTGGTCTCTGTTTCGGCTCGCAGCAAGAAAACTGGGAAGGAAAAGCCAACGGGACCAATGCACCTGTACGTTCGTACAGGTGTCGGTACAGGGACCATGCACTGGACTCTAACCGGCCTTCTGCTCAGTAGTTAGGGGCCTTTCCTTTGGCTACAGTCGGTGATGCTGCAAACCACGAACTCACGGAGGCGGAAAATTGACGCGCCTGAGACTGTCAGCCCTCCTTGCTCTTCCAATACTATCTGCCCTGTTCATCTCAGAATAGTGCTGTGCCGGCTGCCGTCGTGATCTCGACCACGTCGCTCCCCGCCGCACTGCTAGGCTCGAACTACACGGCAACGCTGCAGGCTACTGGGGGTACGTCACCCTATTCCTGGACCATATCGGCCGGCCAACTGCCCTCAGGGCTCACTCTAAGCTCAAGCGGCGTGATTACCGGCGTTCCCACGCAGTCCGGAAGCTCCAGCTTCACAATTTCCGTGCGCGATGCAAATGGGGCGACTGCAAGCCAAGCCCTCAGTGTCGCTGTTAACAGTTCTCTGACCATTACGACCAGCTCTCTCGCTAACGCCACCGCCGGCACTGCCTACAGCGCAGCGCTGCAGGCCAGCGGCGGGGTGACGCCGTACACATGGTCGATTTCGGCAGGCGCATTGCCGGCTGGCGTGAGCCTCAACGCCGGCACGGGCGCGATTTCCGGCACCCCCACGGCGAGCGGTTCGTTCAATTTCACGGCTTCGGTAAGGGATTCGGCAACCACCCCATCGACGGCAACCAAGGCCCTAACGCTGAGTGTGGCGTCGGCGCCGGTCACGTTGACCATCACGACCAGCTCTCTGGCTAACGCCACCGCCGGCACTGCCTACAGCGCAGCGCTGCA
>JAIQFT010000078.1 GCA_020073185.1 Terriglobia bacterium | reverse complement strand
AACGAAACTTCACGTTCGGATTGTTCTTGCCCAAAACCTTGGTGATGGCCGCCGTGAGCGTGGTCTTGCCGTGGTCGATGTGACCGATCGTGCCTACGTTCACGTGCGGCTTGGTGCGGGAAAATTTCTCTTTCGCCATGATTGCGTGCCTCTAAGAGTCTCGATACACCTGATGAAACTTGTGCCGCAGCTCCGACGGCGCCTGCTCCACTTGCCCGAGGTAGAACTCGCGCATCTGGCCCTTGTCGGAGATCGTCAGTGCTTCATACAGCGCCTGGGCTCTGGCGCCTGACTGCTGCAGCACCGGTTCCACGCTCTCCAAAACCTGCTTCGCCAGCACCGAATCAAAATCGCGTATCCGGACACCCTGGCTCTTCAGCGCCGCGAAGAATTTTTCCACCCGCGCGGGAGCGAAGGCTCTCTCCATTGCGCCGCGGAGTTCGGTGAACTCCCTTTCTTTCTCGATCGGGATCGCCGCTTGCTCGAAACCCACCGCAGGTCACCACCTACTAAAAACTGGAGCGGGAGATGGGAATCGAACCCACGACCAACAGCTTGGAAGGCTGTGACTCTACCACTGAGTTACTCCCGCTCTCTGTTGGACGCCTCGCGCCTTACCGCTTCATGATCCCTGGAGCCGATGATCAGGATTGAACTGATGACCTCTCCCTTACCAAGGGAGTGCTCTACCAACTGAGCTACATCGGCTACTCACTTTTGTTCTCGTGTCTCTCCAGCGCCACGCGGCGATGATGCAGCCATGACTTCACCGCGAACATGCCCAGCAATACAAACGTCACGCCGCGGATCTTCTGGTCCGGCAAGGTCAGCCACGCCACCAGTCCCAACAATCCGTATAAGGCCAGCGCAATCGAGAAACGAGACACCACGTAAAATCCTGGTGCACAGGGGAGGATTCGAACCTCCGTAGCTCGCAAGGAGCGGCAGGTTTACAGCCTGCTGCCATTAACCGCTCGGCCACCTGTGCATTCCGGCCGTTTCATGCGTGCGGACGGGAAAGCATTACGCGCGCACATAGTCCCGCGCCTCACCACCGCATTACGGAAAGCTTCCTGTATGAGTACGATCTCTTGAAGGAGCGCGCCGCAACCGTGACTAGTTCCCGGACGTTTCCGCCTACGCCTGGGTACGTGCTTCTGGAGCTGGCGAAGGGATTCGAACCCCCGACCCTCTGATTACAAATCAGATGCTCTACCAACTGAGCTACGCCAGCAAAATCTTTCCCGCCACCCGGCACAAACTATAAAAGTTATCACAACGGAACTCCGCGTGCAAGCCAGAACCTGCCGGGCCGGGCACACTACACCCCCCTCCGCCCTCCGGGATACTTTCACCAGACTGGTACACATCTCGGAATGCGCAGCAGGAGGAGTGGACACAAAAGCTTAAGCCTGGAAGCCCAGCCCAAGAATCATTTTACCGAAGATAGCCGGTGAGCGCCAGTCGCGGAATGGGTAATTTGCAATATTTGCAATTGGCAATTTGAAAAGAAGTGCCAAACCCGGATTTGACCGTTGACGATGCGGGGCTGAGCGGGCACCGCCACTCGAAAATCAGCCCTGGGGCTGTTCCAATTGCAAATTACAAATTACTCAATTACAAATGCTTAGTAATGCGCTGGCGACACTTCATTCTTCTCGCGATTGCGTTGCTGATTGTCGCCGCCGTCGTTGCTGTGCTGTTGCGCCGCGGCGCGCCGCCCGAAGCCGCACGCCTGCTCCCCGCCGCCGCCGCTTACGTCTACCTCGACCTGAAGCCGCTGCGCGCCGCCGGGTTGTTCAAGAACATGCCCAGCCTGGATCCGGACTACGCGCAATTCGTCCGCGACACCGGCTTTCAGTTCGAGCGCGACCTCGACGAAGCCGCCTTCGCGGTCCACTTTCCCTCTCCTACCGACGTCGCCAACTCCAAGACTCTGCCCGAAACGCGTTACTCGGAGGTCTTCGTCGGCCGCTTTGACGGCGCCAAGCTCGCCGCCTTTCTGCGCCGAACCGCTGCCACCACCCGCAACTATGGCAACTCCATTATTTACGAGATCCCGCTGCCCGGCCGCACCGTCCGCGTCGTCGTGCTCAGCAAGAATATGGTCGCCGTCAGCAACGCCGAGGGCGAGTTTGTCATTGGCGAGGTCATTGACCGCTACCGACAATCCTTCGTCGGCGGCAGCGATATGCTCCGCAGCTACTATCGCCACGTCCCGCTGGCCAGCGTGGCTTGGGCGGTGGCGCGCACCACGTCCACCAGTGAGCCGGGGAATGCCCGTTTCGTTCTCCCCGGCGGCTACGACCTGTTCTTCCCGCAGGGAACCGTGGTGGTCGCCGCCGTGCGCTATTTGGGCTCGGTCCAGTTCCGCGCCGACGTCTTCACCCGTAGCCAGGAAGACGCGCAGCGCGTCTCCGACCAACTCAACGCCTTCCTCGCCGTCGCGCGCACCATTGAAGCCCGCGCCCAGGGGGGCAGCGCCGACCCCGACCTCAAGAGCTTTTTCGACAGTATCAGCGTCAGCCAGATGCAAGACCGCGCCGAGCTGAACGCTATCATCCCTCCCGGCCTGCTCAAGAAGATCGTCTCCGAAGCCCCGCCCGTGCCGGTAGTCGCTCCCGCCCCGCTGCCTGAGGCAAAGAAATCCACCACCGAGAAGCGGAGACACGGCGGAAGGAAAAAGAAATGAAATCAGGAGTAAGAAGTCGGAACGTATGACTGGTCGAAACGGTTCGGACTTCTGGATCCTTACTTCTGGCTTGGAATTATTTCCCACCTGCGTTCAGCGAGACTCGTGCGATGGTGGTGCGCAGGAAGTTGTAAGGGTTGACCGGATTGTTGTGCAGCCAGACTTCGTAATGCAGATGGGGGCCTGTACTGCGTCCGCTGAGCCCGACGTATCCGATCACCTGCCCGCGGTGAACCGTTTGGCCGGGCGTGACGGCAAAGCTTGACAAGTGGCCATAGCGCGTGACAAACCCCTGCGAGTGCTCGACCTCGATCATCCGGCCGTAGCCGCTGTAGAAGTCAGCGAAGGTTACCACACCATCGGCCGGCGCGATCACCCGGCTTCCGTACTCCGTGGATATGTCCACGCCGCTATGGAACGCGCCCTCTCCGTTGAACGGGTCAATGCGCTCGCCGAACGACCCCGTAATTCGTCCTTCGACCGGCCACAGGTTGGGCTGTTCGGACAGGCGCAGCCAGTCGGCGGCGGTGAGGTTGCGTCGGCCCATGCTGATCCCGATGGCGGTCCCGCCGTTGAGCGCTGATGTTCTCAACAGCCAGAACTGGTCCATCGACTTCTTGATCTGCTCGTCGGGGAGGGACGAATCATTTCGCCCGGCAGAAAGCAAGGGCTGCGCCTTCAGCCCATACAGCGCGGTTACCTCGCTGGCCAGTGATCCCAGCGATGCCACCTGAATGTCCCTGTCCGCTGCCACTTTCTCCAGCCGGTTGTAGCGGTTCTTGAGCTGTTCCTTCTCCGCCCGCACCTGGTTGAAGCGCATCACCTTCATCAGCATGCGCGCATACGATCCGGCCATCCCGGTGATGCTCAGCATGCCGATCAGCGCCCCAGCGAGGAAGACTTGGACGTAATGCAATGGAATGGGGATCTTACGCAGTTGGCCTTCGGGGTCTCGGGCGACAAAAAGGATGTAGAAACGCTTGCGCAAATTCTAGCTCTCCGCTCAAGCCGATTGGATGCCCCGCGTTGAGGCTGGGTTTGCCTCCGTGGGGCGCTCTCCCGCGGAACGGTCCTGGCTCCCAAATGCAATCACAGGAGCTACATGGAACGTCAAACGCTACCAGAGCGCAAGCTGCGTGTCAATTTTGCTTCCTGTGCCAAAAGGGGATGGCCTTCTCGCCTTCCCCGTGAACAGCCTTCGGTGAGCCCCATCACTGACAGGCCGTCCTCATCCTACCTCCACCAGCCCGTAACGCCGCTGCCAGTGCGACCGAAGGTGGACCAGCGCCCGCGACACCTCCGGTTGAGAAATCTCTCGGTCACAGCCCGATATCACCGCCGCTGCCTCTCGCCGCGCCGCCTCCAGCAACTCCTGGTCGCGGATCAGGTTGGCCACGCGAAAGCCTGGCAATCCTGCCTGTCGAGTGCCGAAGAACTCGCCCGGCCCGCGCAGTTGCAAGTCGGTTTCGGCGATTTCGAAGCCGTCGGTGGTGCGCACCATGGTGTCCAGCCTTCGCTCCGCTTCCGGGGTCACTTTGCCTCCGGTAACCAGAATGCAGAACGACTTCGCCGCGCCCCGCCCGATCCGCCCCCGCAACTGGTGCAACTGCGCCAGCCCGAAGCGCTCCGCGTGCTCGATCACCATCACCGTCGCATTCGGCACGTCCACTCCGACCTCGATCACCGTGGTCGAAACCAGCACGTCAACCTCGTCGGCCTGGAACCGCCGCATGATCTCGTCCTTCTGCTCGGCGTCCAGTCGCCCGTGCAGCAGGCCGATGCGCAGGTCCGGCAAAATACGCCGTCGGACCTCCTCATACATCTTGGTTGCCGCCTTGATCCCCTTCTCCTCGTTCTCCTCAATTACGGGATAAACCACGTACGCCTGGTGTCCAGCCGCCACCTGCTTGCGAACAAAGGCGAAGACCTCGTCCGACCGCTCGCCCCCCACCCGCCGCGTCACGATCGGCCTCCGTCCCGGCGGCATCTCGTTTAAAACGCTGACGTCCAGGTCCCCGTACAACGTCAACGCCAGCGTCCTGGGGATCGGCGTCGCTGTCATCACCAGCGTGTCCGGCTGCGCCTCCTCCGCCCTGGTCGGCCCAAGGGAGCGCGGCGCGCCTTCCGATCTTGTCATCCCGAGCAAGCCCGGTGCGCCTTTGGCCGGGGGAGTCGAGGGATCCCCACCCTCACGCTGATGCTCCGCGCCTGTTTCGGCCTGTGGCTCCTCCGCCGCCAACGCTTTCTTCATCAACTTGAGACGCTGCATCACCCCAAACCGGTGCTGCTCGTCGACAATCACCAGCCCCAGGTTGCTGAACTCCACCTTCTCTACGATTAGGGCGTGTGTCCCGATCACCAGTTGCGCGTTCCCCTGGGAGATGTGCCGGCGGATGTCCCGCTTCCGCACCTCTTCCACCGACCCGGTCAGCAGCACGATGCGGTACCCTGCCTTCTCCAGGATCCGCCGCGCCGACAAATAATGCTGCGTTGCCAGGATTTCCGTCGGCGCCATCAACGCCGCCTGGTAGCCATTCTCGATGGCGATGATCGCCGCCTCCAGCGCCACAATCGTTTTTCCCGACCCTACGTCGCCTTGCAGCAGCCGCCGCATCGGGACCGGCTGGCGCATGTCGTCGGCGATTTCCTTGAGCACTCGCTTCTGGGCCCCCGTGGGATGAAACGGCAGGATGCGTTTGATTGCCTCCCGCACCGGCTCGTCAATGCGGAACGCAATCCCGGGAAGCGCCCGCATGCGTTTGCGCTTCAGCTCCAAGCCCAGCTCAAGGAAGAACAGCTCCTCGAAAATTAGCCGGATTTGCGCTGGAGTGCGCACCGCCAGCAAGTCCTCCAGCCGCGCCGACTCCTCCGGCCAGTGCGCCAGCCGGAACGCCTCGCGCCGCGCCATCAGCCCCATCCGCCGCCGCACCGCGTCGGGAATCGCATCCACGACCTCCGGCGTCAAGTTCTCCAGCGCGCTGTGGATCACCCGCCGGAACCACCGCGACGTCACCTTCCCGCTGCCCGCCGACTCGTAGATTGGTACGATGCGCCCGATTTCCGTTGACTCGGCAATCGCTTCCGGTGCATCAGCGTCCTTTTCGCCCAAAATTTCAAATTGCGGGTTGATCAGTTGCAGCCGCTCCCGGCCCATCTTGGAGACTTCGACCTTGCCGTGCAAAGCCACCAACTGCCCCGGCTGAAATCGGTCTTTCAGGTAACTCCCGTTAAACCAGATGCACTTCAGCATCACCCTCGGCCCGGCCCCGAACAACCCCCGCGTACTTGGCGGTTGTTCCACCCTTCCCGATGGGTGACCCACCCTCATCTCGCCCGGTTCTGGCGAGATAGGGTGGGGGGAATCTGTCGGGCTAGTCAGATCCCCCACCGTCAACTCAAATATGGGCATCGTCTTGGTGCGAAACAGCGCCGAAGTTCGCACCTCGGCGATCACGCTCGCCATCTCTCCCGGGCGCAACTCCCCAATCCGCCGCGGGTTCAGCCGGTCCTCGTAGCGAAAGGGCAGGTAGTACAGCAGATCTTCAACGGTGCTCATGCCTTTGCTCGCCAGCACCTCCGCCAGGCGCGGACCTACCCCCTTCACGTACTGGACCGGCGTATGCAGTTCAAGCATGGCGTGTCCTAGTCTCAAGTCTCCGTCGGCAACTTTCAAGCCCTGCCCGCTTTGCCGCAGCCGAACGCAGAGAGCTGACAGCCAAGAGAAAGGCCCGAAGCTCTCGCCCCGGGCCGCGCTACAAATCCCTCGTCCTGCTTTACTTCTTCGTTTTCGTACCCTTTTGCTTGCCGTAGCTAGTTTCGACCTCTTGACCCATCTGCGCGATTAAGGCCTTGGCGCCTTCGGCGAACTGCCCGGTTGGTTGCAGTTGCAGATATTTCTGGAAGCCTTCAACCGTGCCCGGAGGATACTCGGCTTTGTTTCCTTTCATGGTGGGATGCTGCATCAGGTTGATTGATTTCCAGTAGTACGCATCGGCCCTGTTCGGATCAGCCAGGATCGCCTTGTCGAACGCCTGGATCGCTTCATCTACCTTGCCGATATTGGTCAGTACCGCGCCTTCGTTGAAGTAGTACTGGCCGGCATTGGCCGGGTCCAGTTGCCCCGCTTGCGCGTAAGAGGCTACGGCGGCGCCGGTGTCGCCCATCTTGGCCTGCACTTCCCCGAGGTTGTTGTAATATGCCCCCGTCGGCTTGATAGCGATGGCTTTCTTGTAGTTCTCGGTGGCTTCCTGGAAGCGCGCGGTTCTATCCGCCGGTGCGGTTATTTTGACCGCGCTCTGACGCTCGGAATCGGCCAGCTTGAACCAGAGCACATCGCGCGTCGGATCCAGGGCCACCGCCTCTTTCATCGTCTGGATGGCAAGATCGAAATTGCCCGCCTGCTCGGCCGCCGCGGCTGCCCCCAGCTTTTCGTTCAGGCTCTTGATCTTACTGGCTTCCTTCTGCTGCTCTTCCTGCTGCTTTTTGACCTCCGGCGGAATCGTCGCCTGCTGCGCCGCCTGTTCCTTCTTCAAATCAATGTTATAGGTGTTTTCCGGTTCGCTGAACGAGACGGTAATGCCGGATAATTTCCAGATCTGCTGGCCGTTCTTAAGAACGGTCAAGTCATAGCGCCCCGAGGTGACGCCCAGCGAATAGTACTCGCCCTTGTTGTTGGTCTTCAGCTCATACTTGCGCCCGTTTTCCCTGTTGACTAACAGCACGGTAGCGCCCGTGACCGGCTCACCGTTTACGTCGTGCACGTAGCCCTTGACCACCGTCGTCTGGCCCCATGCTGCCGGAGCCGACAACACCAACAACACCGCCATCACCGCCGTTAATACGCACCAAGTAAGCTTGCGTTTCATTGCCATCTCCCGTTATGAATTCCGCGCATCTCGTGTGCCCGGAGCGCGGCCAAGTTTCATTTTCTACCGCCGGTTGCGCTGGGGTGCTGGTACGCCGCTTCCGTTTCGTAAGCGATGGGATCGCGCGCGCCTGCTGCTGCGAACGCGCGCTGCCGCAACACGCAGCTTTCGCACGCGCCGCACGCCCGCTCTTCCCGGCTGTAGCAACTCCACGTTAAATCGAAGGGCGCGCCCAATTCAAGGCCGAGCGTCACAATCTCCGACTTTTGCATCCCGATCAGCGGGGTCACAATTTCGATCTTCCCCTCCTTGGTTCCCGTCCGGATCACTTCGTTGAACGCCCGATAATACGCCGGCCGGCAATCCGGATAGCCGGAGCTGTCCTGCTCCACCGCCCCGATCAGGATTTTTTCCGCTCCCAGCACTTCCGCCCAACTTACCGCCGCCGCCAAAAAATGAGCATTGCGAAAGGGCACGTAGGTGACCGGGATTTGGGTAGTGTCCGACGGTTCCGGGATTTGCGAAGTGGCGGGGGTGCCCTCGCCCGTCGCTACCGGCGCTCTCCCCTCAAACTCCCTCGCCGCTACCGGCACCGCGATCGAAGCATCCGTCAGTGCCGATCCGCCAATCTGGCGCAGCGCCTCGTTGCGGATCACCATCCGCCGTTTAATCCCCAGACGCTCGCACACCGCTTCAAACGCCCGCTGCTCGCGCTCTTCCGTTCGTTGACCGTACATCACGTGCAGTGCCGCCGCGTCGCAATCGCGCGCCGCCAGCGCCGCGCACACGCACGAATCCATCCCGCCGCTTAACAGCACCACCGCACGAGGACGATGTTCGTCTTTGCTCATCGACAACTCATTGAATGCCGAACCCGCAGTTCTGCAATTCCACAATTACACGCCTTTCGTTTCCGGCGCCCAGATAAACTTGTGGATCTGCAACCCCAGCCGCACCTGCAATCCGTCCTCCAGGATCCAGTCCGCCAGTTCGCGCGGGTCCAGCAAGCAAAGCGAAGCATTCCGCTCCCCAGCAGCATGCTGGCGAAACGCGGGCGAGCAAATCACGGCGCCCACACTCTCTTCTAACCCATGTTCCCGCACAAAATCGCGCGCGAACTGATAGTCGGCGCGCGAGGCCAGCACGAACTTCACTTCATCGCCGCTGCCCAGCGCCGCCAGGTTAGTCTTGTCGAATGTTCCGCCTTCGCCCGATCCCGGGCACTTTACGTCCACGATCTTGTGCACCGCTCGCGGCACGTCTTTCAGGGGGCGCTCACCGCTGGTTTCCAACAGCACCGTGTACCGGCAAGCGAGCAGGCTCTCCATCAGCGGCACCACTTCGCGTTGCTGCAGCATGGGCTCGCCGCCGGTGATCTCCACCAGCCCTGACACCGCCAGCCGTCGCACCTGGGCTTCCACTTCCGATACCGACATTCTCGTTCCGCCGGTGAAGGTGTACTCGCTGTCGCACCAGGTGCAGCGCAAGTTGCACCCGGTCAGGCGCACAAAAGTGCACGGCAGCCCGGCAAACGAGCTTTCACCCTGGATGGACCGGTAGATTTCCGTGATCTGCATGAGTCCTGCGAGGGTCTTTCGGTCTATCGGTCTGTCGGTCGTGTGCTTCGGATTCCCCGGTGTGACCGCGAGACGGATAGACCGACAGGCCTTCTGGAAACTAGAAACCGGAACTACTCGAAGTACGTCGCCGTCGTACTGTCGGTTTCCCAGATCTTCACCTGCTTGACCTTTACCCGCCCGCCGGTCGCCTGCTGGAGGCGCGCGGTCGCTTCCTGGTAGAAGTACCGCGCCATGTTCTCGGCCGAGGGGTTCACCTGGCGGAATGGCTCGATGTCGTTGAGAAACTGGTGGTCCAGCCGGTCGATGATCTGGTTCATCGCCTGTTTCAGGTCCTTGAAGTCGTAGAGCAGCCCGATGCCGTCCAGTTCATCACCCGCCAGGGTGATGCGGACCTTGTAGTTGTGCCCGTGCGGGTTCTCGCACTTGCCGCGATAACCGCGCAGTGCGTGCCCCGCCGCAAACGAATCCTCCACGCTGACTTCAAACATGCCGTTTCTATTCTAGCTTGAGCGCAGGAAAAACGCTGGTCTTCGGCCTTCCGATCCAAGGCGATCCTTAGGACTCACTCGCAAAACCTAAACTGAGGTCATCCTGAGCGAGGACGCGCCACACAACCAGCCCGCCCGACTTTGGCGCGCGGGTTGGCACGTCCGAGTCGAAGGACCCCTGCTTTGGCCAGATTCCCACAAAAGTTGAAAGGCAGTTCGGTCAGGAATTTCCTAACCGACGGCTCAGATTCGCTCTAGTTGCTCAACCGTGCGCTCGTTCCTCACATTGCCCGTATTCAACGTCGTCTTCGGCTCCAGCAGCATGACGTGGACTTCCTCGTCCGCGATTGGCATGTGCTCCACTCCGCGCGGCACAATGATGTACTCACCCGGCACCACCGTCTTCTCCCGCTCCACCCCGTGCTCGCGGAACTTCATGCGCAGGGTTCCGCGGATTACCAGGAACAGCTCGTCTTCCGCCTCGTGGTGGTGCCATACGAACTCGCCCTTGAACTTCACCAGCTTGACGTACGAGTCGTTCACTTCGCCCGCGATCTTGGGCGACCAGTACTCGGAAAACTGCGCCAGCTTGTGCGCTATGTTTACCACTTCCATGCTTACCCCTCCGGCTCGGTCGCGACCTGCTGCGGCGCGCCTCCGCGCTTGGTGTAGCCTACGACGGTGATCAGTGCCAGCGCCACCGCTGCCGTCATGAACAGTTGGCGGATACCGAGCAGGTGCGCCAGGTAACCCGACAGCAGCAGCCCCGTCACCTGCGCCAGCGAGATCAGCGACATGAAGCTGCTGCTGACGCGCCCAATCATCGCATGCGGCGTCTCCTGCTGCATCAGCGTTTGCGCCGGCACGATCACCAGCGCGATCGCCACGCCCAGCCCGAACAAGCTCGCCGCCGCCGTTGGAATGTTGGCGAACGCGGCCAGCAGTCCGGTGGAGAATCCCAGCGTCAGCAGCCCGACGAGCACAATGTCCTTCTTCGAGCGCTGGCGCGCAAAGCGCGTCACCCCTTGCGTCCCCAGCATCAGTCCTACCCCGACCATGGTGCTGACAAATCCGTACAGCAACGATCCGCCCCGCAGCATGTCGCGCACGTAGATCGAGATCAGCGGGCTGAAGCAGCTCAGCACGAACATCGCCACCACCATTGCCGTTACCACGAACGCCAGGTAGGCGTGCGTGAAGATGAAGCGGTTGCCGCTGCTAAATTCGCTGAGGAAGCCCTGCACGCTCTTGCCCGACGGCCGCGGCGGATTGATCACCAGCGTCGAAACCATCAGCGCCGAGAACCCGAAACTGGCGGCGTCGAGGTAGAAGCACGGGTTCTCCCCCAGCCACGCGATCAGCGCGCCCGCCAGGATGGGCGAAACCAGGCGCACCGTGAAGAACGCCTGCGACATCATGGCGTTCGCCGCCAGCAGCTTCTCCATGGGCACCAGCGTGCGCACGGTCACCGACTGCGCCGGACCAAAGAAACTGGAGAACACGCCCAACACTCCAAAGATGGCGCACAACTGCGGCACGTTGCGCGAGAACACCGCCAACAGGATCAGAATCGCGCGCATCAGATCGCTGGCAATCATCACCCGCTTCACGTTCCAGCGGTCCACGAATACGCCGGCCAGCGGGCCGACCAGCGCCATCGGGACCATGTAGGCGACCATCACCAGGGTGACCTGCAGCGCGTTGCCGTGCCAGCGGAAGGTGATCAGGCTGATGACGCCGAACAGCGCCAGGAAATCGCCAAAGATGGAGACGAACTGCGCCAGCCACAGCTTGCGGAAATCCGGCTGCTGCAAAATAGCGCGCATACTTCCAGCGGGTTGTGTTGCCGATGCCATTGTCTGGGAACTCTCGGGTTGATTGGCTCACATTGTACTGGGCCCCCGCCCCGCGTAGAAGCCCCCTGGGACGAATGCGAAGCGCCTTGGACGGGTAGCAGGTAGCTTGTATCTGCCGAGCCTCCAGCTACCGACTGCCAGCTACGCGCACGGAAGCCACCATCGCAGCATTTCGTTAGAATGGAGAGAATCCCGTGCGTCGCTCGCTCACATTCGCGCTCGCTCTGCTCGGCCTGTTCGACTCCCTCTACCTTCTCTGGGTGTACGCCTCGCCGGCGCACGCGATGGTGTGCCTGGGCAGCGGCTGTGACGAGGTCCGCGCCAGCCGCTTCGCCCAGATTGCTGGCGTTCCGACTCCGCTTTTCGGAGTTGCGATGTACGGCGTGTTCGCACTGCTCATCTTTGTCGAGCCAATGTTCTCCCGCGCCACTTGGCTGCGGCGCGCCACCACCGTGATCGCCGGCGCGGGCGTCGTCGTCTCGGCTGCTTTGACAGCCATTGAAGCCTTCGTCATCCATGCCTGGTGCGTCTGGTGCGTGGTGCAAGCAATCGCTGTCACGCTGATCTTTATTCTCTCGCTCACGCTGTTGCGCGCACGCTTCGACGACCGCGCTCAGGCCCGCACTGCGTTTTGGCGGCACACGCTCGTGCTGGTGCTGGCGATCGCGGTGGGCGCGCGCGCCTTCACCTGGCTGCAACAGCACGCCGAAGCGCCGATACACGCGCCTGAGCCGACCTCGACTGAGATCGTCGAGCGGCTGGTGCGTCCTGACAGCCACATCACCGGCAGTGCACATGCGGCGGTGACATTGGTCGAGTTCGGCGACCTGCAGTGCCCGTCGTGCGCCGCGGCGGGGCCCGAGATGCGCGAATTGCGAAAGCGTTACGGCGATCGCGTGCGCTTCGTCTTCCGGCAATTTCCCCTGGAAAAAGTCCACCAGTACGCGCTCCACTCCGCGGAAGCCAGCGAGTGCGCGGCGCAGCAGGGCAAGTTCTGGGAAGCGCTGGACCGCTTCTACGCGGCCAACGGCGATCTCAAGGACGAATCGCTGGAGCGCTACGCCGGAGAACTCGGGCTCGATGTCACGAAGTTCAAATCGTGCTTAAGCAGCGGTGCGACGCGCGCCATCATCCAGCGCGACAGCGAAGACGGGAGCGCGCTGGGAGTTCGAGGCACGCCGACATTTTTTCTCGGACGGCAGCGCATTGTCGGCGCGCCCGAAACTGCAAAATTCGAGCAGTTACTGAACCAGGCGCTCGCGGGAGCTTCTCCGCCTGCTCCAACTGCCGCAACCAGCGCCGCGCCGCCAGCGGAACGCAAGGCGACGAAGGAGACTAAGAAAACCATGACAGCAACCTCGGCCACCGGCGCAGGATTGGGCAGCGGGTCGAGCGGGTTCCTCAACATCGAGGGCAACTCCATCGACTGCAGCGAGGACGCGCCCCAAGGGCCCGAGCCGGCGATGATCCACACCGCCGAGGCCGAGAAGCTGTTCCACGAAGGCTCGGTCTTCGTCGACGTGCGCTCGGTCGACGACTTCCGCAAGTCCCACATCCAGGGCGCTGCCAACCTTCCGCTGCTGGAAGCGCAGCGCCGCGCCACCGAATTGCCGCGCGACAAAACCATTGTCCTGTACGAAGGTGGCGGCGGCGGCAAGTCCGATGTTTGCGCCGCCAGCCGCGCCGTCGGACGAGTCCTGCTCGGCCACGGCTACACGAAAGTCGTCGTGTACCAGGACGGCCTCGCAGGCTGGCAGAAGCAAGCGTTGCCTGCGGAGCGCTGATCTGGAGAAATCAGAAAACTGCTTGGCGTCCTCCTTCATTTCTTCGGCCCGACCGCGCTCATAAACAAACACTAGGCGCAGACCACTCTGCCTGAAGCCTAGCGCCTGTTACTGAGTCGGACGTTCTACCATCTGCCGGAGTGTGCCACCCGGCGGAGCGTCAGGTTCTGCGCCAGCTTGTAACTGAGTTGCGTTTCCGCGGGCAGGCCTTTTTTCTTTCCCGTTAGGACTTGCGCGCCCGCGCCTGCGCCGCCGCCGGCTAAGGCGCCGATGGCCGCGCCCTTGCCGCCGCCAAACAATGCTCCTAAGACGGCTCCAACCGCGGCCCCGCCGCCGACATATTTGGCGGTGCGGGTGTTGGCGCCCAGTCCAGCGCCGCCTGTGCTCTTGCCGCCGCCCGCCGCGGCAAGGTCATACCGCGTGCCACCAACGCTGACGGAGCGCAGATCGAGCACGGTGTCGTCGCCGTCATTGGTCGGCTCTGCAATCAGGCGCGCGCGGCTGCCCCGTGGAATGGCAATGTTGCCGGAAGTGTCCGGCACGTCGTCGCTGACGGTGGCGGTATACACCGCGCCAGCCGTGGGATGCGCCGGAATCGCCGTGTCGGTGCGCACCTTGATCTGCGTGCCTTCCGATAGCGTCCGCGTCTGCCCCCACGCCGCCAAGCCGGCGAGCAGCAGGAATATGGTTAGAAACTTGATCTTCCTCATCGAATCCCTCCCCAAACACACGAGTGTGCAGATAAGGAGTAAGGGAGGATGAACGCCGATTCGGTCCGCTCGTTTCTCGCGCGGCCGGAGCGCGTAATGCAAAAACTTCCCTACGTATGATCGTCGTTACTTTCAACCCGTTCTTTTGAGCAATTCGCGGTGCGCTCTGAGCGTGACGCGGCGCGAGTGCCTTCTTCCAGGCCACGCTTTTTCCATGCTGGCCACGTGTCAACATTTCTTGAGACATCCGCAACAAATCGCCAGTGTGTTCTGCTGCTTTCGTCGGATTCATTCCTCCTCATCGCCATAACAACCCACCTTCAAGCCGCTCCATTGTCTCATGAATTTCCTTCACAGCAAGTTCTTCGCGCTCAATATACGATGTTGGCAAGAGCGGTACACGTGGCCCACGCGCTCCGGACCGCTTAAAATCCGTATACAAACCAAAGCCATCATCGTCTTTGCGCACGCGCCGCGAACCGTTTCCCATCTCCATCGAAAAGAAGTCAAGGTACCGGCGTGGGCCGATTCCCAGAAACGGAACGAACGGTATTTTTTCGCCTGTCGTCGGTATTTCAGCGGTTTCCCCCAGCTCAACGGCATCTCCGTGCAATTTGCCCGCACGACTCTTTGGGTACGGTTCGACGTACACAACCTTGCTTATTCCCGCCGCAATTATGTGGCGAGCACAGTTATGGCAGGGAAAGGTCGTGACGTAGAGAGTAGTACCTATCGGCGACACGCCAGAGCGCGCACACGCCATTAGTGCGTCCATTTCACCGTGAGTTGCACGCCCGTACTCGGTAATATCCGCTAACTTTGTTCGTTCCAGCAGGGCAGATACGACTGTTGCGAGAGTGCCTTCTTTCAGTACGGGTGAAAGCTGTTCGACAATACTGTTAGCGATCTCCTGTTTTGCTTCATCATTGGAATCACACGGCGGCTCAAGTCGGTGATCGCGGCTATCAGCCGCCATGCGGCCGTCGGCTTCTGGCTCCCAATACGAACCTCCATTCGCGCGCGGCACTTCGTTGCACCCGACCGCCAGAAGATCTCCTATTGTATTGAGAATCGCAGCACCGACCTGACGCCCTGGCTGGGAGGAGCGAGCGGCTGCAGCAGATGCAAGAAACATCCCGTACTCGTCTCGCCGGGGGCTGATAAATCGTTCGCCAAAAACCAAATCCAGGAACCGGAGTAGCTCCGCACGCTGCTGTCCGGTTAAGTTGCAAGGTGATGGCTGCAAGTAGTAGCTGCGCAATAAGTTGAAGCCATTTCGGGCTTGCCGCGATTCGAATGCGAGGAGAGTACACAATGGCTCATGAATCAGGGCCGCACCGTCTTCTCGC
>JAIQFT010000077.1 GCA_020073185.1 Terriglobia bacterium | reverse complement strand
CGCCGCCGCCGGTCGCGCGCTGTGCCGCCATCCCGCCGCATAGGACAAGACCACGAGCACCCCCACGGCAACTACGTACATGGTTTTTTTCATCGCATGTCCCCGGGGCGGCAGAGCAAGGTTTGCTCCGCCCATCAAAGCCTCTGCCTTGTTCAACCTGCAACCAGGCAAACCTTGACGTCGTAGCTCAACGTGGCATGGCGAATCGTGCTTCGTCCAGTTTGGGATTCAACACGATCTTTTCGATCTGGATCTTCTCTGTCTCCTTGACTCCCTCCACTGCCGTCTCCAGAACGTAGGGCATCATCAGCCCATTGACCGCTTTGTAGTCGCGGAAGTAGACCGCGACCGGATGATACTTGCCGTCCAGCCGCCGTGGCGTCCCCTCGATCTTGCTTTCCAGAAAGCTCTCGGCGTCGATCCACACGTGACGAACGTGCCCGCCCTTGTCGGTTACTTTCAGGTTGTAGGCGTTGCGCCCATCCACCTTCTCCAGGCCTTCCAGCTCTACCTTGGAGCCCTTGGCCGCGAAATCGATGAGCGGCCCATCCAAATCCGACTGGGCGCCAGCCGCTTTCAGTTCTTCCGCGGTGAACGGCTCCACTTCATGGCGGTTCAGAAAGGGACGCAATTTCCACCCCTTGCTGCCGTCGTACACCTGCAGCGCCGTCTGCCCCTGGAACTGAATCTCCACCCGCATCTTGCGCGGACGTTGCAAGTCCATGACAAAGGGCAGTTGCACCGGCTCGCTGGGCCGGCGCGGCGGCATGTTCGCCCCCCCGATCCTTGTCCCCGGCACGGGAATCGTACGCTGGTTATTCCCCCCGGCGTCCATCTTGCCGCTCATTTCCAGCGCCTGCACCGCCCGCCACGCCTGCAACCCACCGCGCGCCGAAACGTTCTTGTCCACGATCTGGGCCGCAGTGAGGTTGCCGCTGCTCGCTCTCGGCGTATCCGCCGCTGCCGCCAGTGAAACTGCAAAAGCCACTATGCTGCAGATTGCTAAAGTCTTTCGGAACATCGATTACTCCTCTGTGCTTTCACACTTGTAAAGTTGCTTGGACTTGCAAACCAATTCGGAAACACTGCACCGGGCTTCAGCCCTAGGCGAGCACCCAGCAAGCGAAATCGCATACCGCCATCTTTCGCGCCGTGTATTTAGCTTGCTCGCTCCGCAGTGTCTTTGGGGGAGACGGGATTCGCGAGTCGAGTCCTATTGGACTACCAGTCCTTCGGCTCGAAAGTTTCCAATGACTACATTGACACGATGCCCAGGTTTCACCAGCCTGCCTTTGTTCGAGAAAGCCATCCAGTAGGCATTGCCCACCACCGGCGTGCTGCTTTGCCGGAGTTGCCCCACCTTTTCCAGCGACGGCACCACCAGCTTGACCCCGGCCTGCGGGTCGATCAAGGCCGGCTCGGCCTTCTTATCGTTGAGTGCCTTGGCTTTGTTCGCGTCTAACACACGGTAGGTAAATCGAATGATCTCGCCCGACTCCACCGTCTTTACCCCCAGCGAGTCCACTCCCCAGACTTGTCCATAGTAGAGTCTGGCTCGTTTCGGAAACTGACTTGCACGGTAACGGGTCGGTGCCGCAGCCACCGCCGGCTTGTTGGCCGGGGCAGCAGATTGCACCCCCACCGGCGCCACCAGGATCCCGCCGGCCAGAACCCCGGCTAGCACCATCATCGTTGTACTTGGCATTACTTTATGGTCCAACATCGTTGCTATACCTCGTCCCGCTCCAAACTGAGCTATCAAGAGATGTTTTCCAACCATGAAACGGTGCGGAGAACCTTCATCCCAGCTACCTCGCACCGCCCCCAGCTACCTCGCATCCGCTGGTGGTCAGAGCTCCGGTCAGCCCTTTGGGTTCCCGCCGAACCTAATCTGCTGTTGCCATCCGCCATTGCTTCACTGCACCCGTTTCTGAGTCCCCGTGGCAGGCTGCGGCTGGTTGGCACGAGCACCCCCCGAGAGAACGAAAGTGCTGCTCGCCAGGAAGCCTGCGAACAGCACTCGCTTTACCGCTGACTAAACTTCTGAACATCACAGTCCTGGTCTCTCTTGCCCCATTTACAGCTCTTTGAAACTCACCCTGGGTTGCCGTACAAGGCCGGACATCCAGTTTCGGATGTCCGGCCTTGTACGGGTCGCTTAGTTCACCGTGAACGTCCGGTTGCCGGTGGTTCCGCCCACAGTGGTGATGCTGACGTTTCTCCCACCGGTTGCGGCGGTGCCGGAGATTGTGAAGGTCGCCGTGACCGAAGTGGGGCTCACTACCCTAAAGCTGCTGACAGTGACGCCGCTGCCGGACACGTTTACTGACACCGTGCTGCTCAGGTTAGTCCCGGTAAGGGTCACCGAAACGCTGCTGCCGCGAGCACCCGAGTTAGGACTGATCGAAGCCAGCGTCGGAGCCGGGGTGGCCACGAACTCGACTGCGCCGGCGTCAACCTGTAGGTTGGTCTTCCTCGAATTGCCGAAGAAGTCAGTGCCCGGCGCCACCGCGTAGGTCACTGTGGAGTTAACCGGGTTGATGTAATTGATAGCCGGCGAACCCGCAGCCAGCGCGTAGTAGCCGAGCAGGGAACCGTTCACTGGGTTGGTCTCAGTCAGCGGACCCCAACTGATGTTGATCCAGTTGTTGCCTTCGTCCACCGTCGCGTTGGGCAGCAGGCTGAAGATTGGGTTGGGCACGGTCGCGTCCGCGATGCCCGGAGGCACCTGGAAGCCCGTCCCACCAAACTCCGGCGGGATCCGCGAACCGTCGCAGTACTGACGGACAACCCGCGGGTTGGATGCCGTATTGGCTCGGAAGCCTGTGCCCCCGCCGGGATAACCTGCAATGCTCGTAAGAACCGATGCCTGGGGAGCTAGCGTGAACCCCGAGCCGTGGTTCGTCGGTCCCGTATCGCCGCGCACGCCGATGTCCCAATAGCTCACGCCGGGGACGCAGGCGCCGGTGCCTCCGGTAATGATCGACCCGTTGCCGTTGGCCGTCGTGGCGAACGTTTGCGGCTGGTTGACCGCTGGGTTCGAGGTAAATGCGTTATACAGCGTGACTACGTTCTGCTGGAACTGCGCATCGGGTTGCGCTCCCACGCCGATGTGGTACGAGCGGTTCTGCCAGAACACATCGTTATACAGCACCGGGAACGAGATCGACCTACAAGAAGCATTGGCGGAGAGGCTCGGATGGCCTGCGGGACAGATAACCGTCGCGGGCAGCGCCGAGGTCAACTGCGGGCTGTTCCCCAAAACCACCAATCCGGCGGGCTGAGGCAGCGACGAAGTCGACCCATTATTCGTGGAGCCCGGAGGCGACTGCGAGCTCGCCAAGGGAGCGCCCAGCGTGTTGAACAGCACTCCCGACGATGCGGTGGTGTCGTTGGCTATGACTGTGTTGTTGATGAAATTCACCGCTAACGAATCCTCCAGCGATACACCAGCGCCATCCCAGCCGGCCACGTTGTCGGCGATGATGTTGTTGGTGACACTGACCGAGTACCACAGCGGCGGAAGCAAGGGGAAGCGCGGCACCTCTGTTCCGTTGACGGCTTGGAAGCGGATACCGCCACCGCTGCCGCTTTCCGCAGCGTTGCCCATGAACAGGTTGGCGTTAATCACCAAGCCGGGACCCGAGCCATCGCTCAGCCCAGGCACGCAGTCGGTGTCGGTCACTGTGCCGCACTCAGTGGCCACTCCGTTGATAAGCTGGTTGCCGTCCGGGGGCGAGCCCATAACAATCAGCCCGCCGCCGTTGGTCGGGATGGTCGGGTTGGTACTCTGATTGAACAGGAAGGTGTTCTGCTCGATGTCGCCGTTGTAGATGAACCCCATGTGACCAACGCCGCCACCGTCACCGGTGCTCAGGTTCCCGCACACCCAGTTGTAGTTGAACTGGTAGAAGTCGGCGCCTGTGCAGAGGGTAACGCCGCCTGCCCCCGCCGGCGTGGCCGAGAACAATTCGTCGCCGGTGGAAGAGTTACTCGTGACCGAGTTGTGGTGTACGTTGACGTTCAAGTTCAAGCAGTACGGCAGTTGCGTGTTCGTGATGTTGCTGTCCTGGCAGGAGCCTGGAGCGGTGGTACCGCTATTCGGCGCAAGTAAAGCTTCAGGCGTTTCACCCTGGCCGATGCTGATGCCGCCCGACAGCGTTCCCGCATTGTTGTTAACCCGGTTGTTGGCGATTTGGATGTTATGCCCCCAACCGTGCACGAAGATGCCGCCGCCCCCCTGGGAGCTGTTGGTGATACCCAGGCCATCGATGCTCGACGGGTTGCATTGGAAGTTGCTCGGGAACTTATTCTGATTGTTGCCATTCCCGTTGCCCGTTCCGCAATCCTTGTTACTACCCGTCAGAAGCGTGGTGCCGGCCGGGAAACCGGCTTCCGCCCCGCTTCCGAAGATATCCGTTGCGCCGGCCGGAATGTTCACGCCCTTCGATAGCACCGTAACGGCAGCTCCTTCGTAGGCTCCCATCAGCGATGGCTCCTGCAACAACTCCGCCAGGTTGCCGTTGACGGTCGTATCCCAGCCAAGAATGCCCTCCAGCGCGATCCGATCCACCTGAGGATTGTTGGGGCCGCCCGTGAAGGCGTTCCAGCCCGTACCCGGGCAACTAAGCGCCCCACTGGGATCATAAGGATTGGAGCCACCGTTAGGTCCATTGCCAGTAGAGGGTTGACCGTTGAGCGCCAATCCAAACAGGCAATTGACCTGCTGGCGCCATGGCACCAACCTGCCCGCAGGATGGGGGTTGGCGTTGATGATGCTGGAGACCGCTCCGACACCTTGCAGCCGGACCGGCTTCCACATGAGCAACATTTCCGTGTGTTCACCCGGAACAGCGGGGGTGGAGGCGGTTGCCGGGGTAGCGGGGTCAATTATGATCATGTCACCCGGAAGGGCGGCGTCGATCGCGGCCTGGACGCTGGCGCTGGCGGCCACATGGGTCGGCGCCTTGCCGCCGATGGTGACGGTCACGGTGTCGATCGACATCTTGCCGTTGGCGGCCGTGATGACCAGTTCACCGCACTTCGCGAGCTGGCCCGGAGGCGGGCCTCCGTATTGCTGTTGCTGCGCCACGGCGCAGTTCGGCACCCCGTTGGGCACATTGACAACGATGGTTGTGTCATTCCAAGTGGTGATGTTGGCCGCAGTCACCGCTACCCCACCGATGCTAACGCCACCCTTCGTAGAGCCAAAGCCATAGTGGCGGGTGATCTTCTTCTGATTGAAAGGAGCCGTTGTGGCCGAGGGTCCGGAGTATCCGTAGTTGTTCACAATCTGGTCGCCCAGCGCGTGGATCGTCAGCGTGTGACCGGAACCGGATGCGCTCACCCAAGGTCCAATTCCATTGCTGCTATCCACTTCGCTGATCGCAGGCGTGGCGTCCGGGTAGGCGCAGTCAGGATTGTTGTATCCCGCACCCGCAAACGCGGACGTGGGCACCACCGGAGTGTCCATGTACTGGGTTTGCCCAGGCATGAACGGAATCTCGTAGCAGAACTGGCTATAGCTCGGGTTGTACAGCGGGTCGGTGATCATCTGCCCGTTGGTCGGCGATCCCGGCCTCGTATCGAGGATTGGACCCGCGTCGTTCATGCAGGTGACCATCATCGTGGGAGCATATCCCGTCGGGTTGGGCGGGTTGACTTCCCACGTCGAGTAATTCAGCCCGTTGTACGTCCCCCAATGGTCGGAATACGTGCGGGCAATCTCGTTGTAATTGAAATCCCTGATCGATACCGGCAGGTCGGGCGGCGAGAATTTCTCACCGAAGGTCGGCGAGAACGGGTCGAACTCCGACGTGTAGTCGTCCGTGATGATGCCGGTGTAGTGGGCGGCGGCGTGGGTCGAAGTGAAGACGTAGAACTTCGCCAGCGCCGATGACTGGTCTTCCAGTGCGATTTCCTTGCGGTCGCACAGGTTGCGAGTCGCCCCGGCGAACGGCGCTACTTCCGCCGACCTCGGGAACAGGCTGATGAAGTCGGGAACGATGCGCGCCTGGCCTACGCACGGCCAGAACGTCTCCACGCTTCCCGTATCGCCCTCGTGCCGTGGTACTACCCCCAGATCCGTTGTCGAGTTCTGAGCATTGTAGCTGTTGTAGGTGGCGCCGATAGCGGCCTGGTCGGGCAGAATGTAAACGTTGCCTAAGCCGGCGAATTGCTGCGTCACCGGCGCAATGTAAGTGTCGCCGATCAGGATGTTCTTGTCCTCTTCCTTCACCAGCTCATAGCCCGGAGGGACAACCATTTCCACTACGTACTTCCCGGCGGGCAGCATCGGGGTGCCATCCGTCGGATTGGCTACGCAGATGGTGCAGTTCGATCCGGGGCGCGATCCAGCAGTACCGTTAACCGATCCGACGCCGGTCGGTGCTCCGCTGGTCGGATCTCTGCCGATGATGCTGGGGAACAGGTACATGCCGTCGTAAGGCGCCGGCTGCAACTGGTTCCAGTTGTGCATGCCGTCATAGCACTTGAACTGGGAGTTGTTCGGGATGGTGTGCGCCGGCGTCCCCCCGTTGTTGTACGCGTCGAGGTAGTCCGGCTGGTTAAACAGCGAGAAATAGAACAAATCGGTGGTCGTCTGGCCCGGGCAGTTCATATAGGGCTTGTTAGTGGCCGGGTAGAAACCTTGCGCCCAATCGTCCCAACTGCTGGTCTGGGTGGTGTCAACCAAGGTCAGGGTTGGCGTCACGCCGTCCGCCGCCGTCGCCTCCCGGTAAAGGTTCATCGTGACATTCGGAACCAACGGCTCCCAACTGAGCTGCAGCAGCAACTGGGGGTCATCAAACGGGCGCGTCGAGGCATACACAACATGCCCCCTGATGCCGCCGTTCTCACCAACCGCGAAGGGCTTCTTGCCGAATTCCAGGAACGAGTTCTGACCGGAGAAACCCTGCCAGCCCTCGCTCACAACCCAAGGCGGATCAATTCGGCCAGTGGAACCGGTTGCGCTGCTACCCGGCCCACCCGTGATCGAAAACCCGGTGCAGTCGGCATTGGAGCAATAGACCGCGCCCGGAACCCGCAGGGCAGCCGGCAGAGCGACAGCGGCCGGCTCGTTTGTGTTCGCCATGAAGTTGTAGTTGTTTTCGGTGCCGCACGCTGGGTAGCCCGGCTGCCCGCACGAGGCTGAGCCGTCGGCTGGCCCGCCTGCGTCGTAAACCACGTGGGTCCCAGTGTTCTTGTAACGGGTCGAATCCGTTTCAATGACATACCAACTGAACAGCGGGAATACCTCGTTGAAGCCAGCGTAACCGTTCAGGTCGGTACTGTTGAAGTTGGAGAAGCTGCCGTCGCGGAACCGAATGTTCGTTGCCACGAACGTGAGTCCAGGTTCCAAGTCGTTTCCTTGGGCATCCCTGTCGGGTATACCGTTGCCGTTCTGGTCAAAGAACGTCCGAGTGTAGATGTTCGCCTGCCACTGCTGAACCGGAACGTCTCCCATGTTGACGGTAGTTCCGCCGGACAGCGCCACCGGCACCGAGAGTCCGTCCACCAGTTGATCGTTCCACTGATCAAAGAGGGTTATTCTCCAATTACCATCGGGAAGACCCGAGAAGCTGAAATTCCCATCGGCGTCGCACTTGGTGAAGGCAAAGTCCTCACCGTCCGGGTCTCCCAAGCTGACATAGCACTGGGTGAAGGAGAAGCTGTCGCGCGAACCGCTGCTATAGAGTCTCTCATCCGGTGTCCGGCTCATGCGCGTGGTCGTGACCTTGCCCGTCACGCTGTTGTGACAGTTAGTGCCCGTGAGGTTGGGGTCGGAACCGTTGCAAATTCCCGGCAGGCGGTCATTGATGATTTTCGGGTTGGCAAAGCCGATGGAAACGTGGTATCCCGCCGGCCCGAACTCCTGGAAGAAGCTCGGCTCGCCGACCCGGAGGAACGAATCGTGGGCCTTCTGGCCGTCCAAGGTGTTGGTCTGCAGCCACTCTTCACCTCGGGCAATCCGGTCGGCAGCCGGCGTCGCCACGACACCATATCTGCCGGGGTACAGGTTAGCAACGACCGCCTGGCCCGCCAGCGGCGACAGAGTTACGCCATCCGCTTCGTATCTCGGGCAGGTAACGATCATGCCCGTGATCCCAGTCGGACTCGGAGCGCCAGGCTGGCCGGTTCCCGTATCTATACCAACCGACGCATCCTTCGAAACCGGGCAAGCATCCTTCCCGGTGGCTGGATCAATCGTGCCCGCCAAAGCGTTCGACAACGGCATGTTGAACATGTCGTAGGTCGGCTGACCGGTCGCATCGCCGGTGCCGCCAGCATCGTCAAAGAGGGTGATTTGGAAACTCCCCAGACCGGGCTCGTTGGTCGCCAGAATGTCGATTCCGCCGCCGGCATCCTGCTCGCCGTTGAGCGGAAAGTCGTCTTCGAACACAAACACCGAGAGCTTCGCAGGTTGGAGCGGAGTGGGCTCCGAGATTACCGTGACGGCTGTCTGGCCGGCGGCGATCGGAGCGCCGCCCATGCCGTGCCCTACCCCGACGGAGGCGGGGTCGAGAGCGTCGGCGCCGTCGCCCGGCAGGACCGAGATGTAGTAGCGTTTAGTCGGGTCCAGATGGACCTGGCTGGGATCCAGGGGCGTCTGTTGTGAGGCGCCGGTCCGGCAAACGCCATCACCAACGTCGCAAACCGCCGGTTGACCGAGGACGGTCTGACCCGATTCGCAGGCCAGCGTGCCCACGCAGCCCGTCGCCACCACCGGCATGTAGCTGGTGTGGAAATTGGTCCCGAAGGTTGGCACGATGCCGCCGGTGTTGGTTGTGGTATTGGGGTCGATATAGAAGGTGCGATCTTCCTCAATGATCCAGCGATAGTCTTGGGGAAGAGTAGTATGTGTCTGGCCGTCCATCAGCGTTACTTGCAGACCGGTCGGCTGCGGGAAGATCAGCGTCACGGTCGCGGACGAAGCACTGACCGTCCCTTGGGAGTTTTGCGCCTTGTAGGTAAAACTGTAGGTACCCGGCGCGGTAACCGACGCGTTGAACGCGCCACTCTTATCCATTGCAAGCGTTAACGTGCCTGGTCCACCGTAATTTCCCACGCTCGCCGTGTTAACCGTAAGCGGATAGCCCGCGTTGTCTTTGTCAACCGACAGGACGCCGGGGGACTTGATGCTCAACGACGTGGCCACCTCCGATGTGTAGGTGATATTGCCCATCACGATGCCGCCGGCCCCTTCCACCGTTGCCGCACCCAGGGTCACCGTAGCGGTGATCGCCGGGTTGCCGTTCGCCTGGTAAACGAACGAATCCGGAGCGGTGCCGGTGGCGCTGGGAACATAAGTAAAGGTGCCGTTGGCATTGAGAGTCAGCGTGCCGTTGGTCGGCGCTGTCAAGACGCTTACACCGTAGACATTAGTATCGTTCGCGATCACACCCTTGCCCGGATCCGACACGGCGAACGCCGGGCACGGAAGCGCGGCGCAGGGAGTCAACGAGTTGTACGTATCCGCGCGGGCTACTGCAGGCGCGAGTGCCCCGGAGCTTGGGAGTCCAGCGCCATTGACGCCAATGTAAGCCAGCATCCCGGCGTCACGCCCGATGGCGTTGCCTGAAAGGCTCAACTGGCGGTCGAATATCGGAAGCGCCGTCCCGCCGGCGGCAGGCACATTAATCATCACATCGTAGGTCTTGCCCGCAGCCATAAATACTTCGCTCTGCACTTTGGGAAGACCCGGTGCCGGGTTGCCGTCTTCCGCGATCAGCGAGAATCCTCCCACCGCTGGCGTCCCGGTTTGCGATCCCACGATCGAGGGAACGTGCATGCGCAAGCCGGCATTTACCAGGCGCACCAGGACCGATCCCGGTGCGGTAGCCGGGGCTGTCGCCGCCGGCGATGCCGCGAACACCGAGGTCGAGGCGCTGGTCTTGTTGAACGCCACTCCGTTAAACAGGTAGTACAGCGGCGTGTAGTTCACCGCCGGCGGATAGCATTGGTGATAGGTCGGCGAGCTGGGATTGCCGCAGCCGCCTGCCAGTCCTGACCACACCATGGTCTCGCTGAAACCCGTAGTGTTGACCGCGGTGCTGACAGCGTTGTTTTGGACCGGGTCGATTTCACTGAGCAGCAGCGGAACTTCCGCATCGTAGCTCACGCCGGGATAGGCGGTGCCAGCTGCACTTTCGGTCCCGGCCGTCGCCGTGGGCGCGGTGGTCACCACCAGCATTCCGTAAAGGCCCATCGGACCTTGGATGGACGGGTGCGTGCCCGACTCCATCAGGTACGTGCCCGGCCGGAGGTTGGCCGCTGTCCAAGTCAGTGGCGTGGTTGCTCCGCCCGCCACTTCCGTGGAGAACGACTGCACCCGATTCCCCTGGATCGGCGGCGTTCCCTTCGTGGTGGGGTCCGCGATCGGCCACGTGGTTAGCTGGGCGTTAGAGTGGTCTGGACTCGGCGTGGATGTCGCCGCTGCTCCCAGACCGCCCCCCAACTGGCCCACGACCACCAGCGAGGTGGGCACGGTATTCGCGCCAAACGTGAGGCTATTCGTCAGGTTGATCGTCAGGCCTTGTCCCGTCGGAACTGTAATCACGACGGGCGACCAAGTCCCGGCGGCCACCGGATTCAGCGCGGCGCAAGTGGCAGTGGAGCCAGCCACGACCGCGCCGCAGCTGTAGCCCCACATCGGCACCGTGGAGCCATCGGGCAGAGTGGTGGTCGTCGGCCCCGCAGTCAGGTTGACCTGCTGCTGGGCGGCGGACACGCCCGCTCCAAGGAGGAGAATTGCTACTGCGAGTACCGCTGCCTTCAGGCTGATTTTGAAATCGTTCAATCGCATTGCTCTTCTCCTCACCTAAAACGTCTCGTCGATGACAAATTCCCGGGAATCAACCAGCAGCATCATCAGCATGCCGCCAGGGAAAATGTTGTTGGTGGTGATTTCGCGCTCGTTGTGCGAGTGCCACATATACGCAAAGCCGGCCTCGGTGGAGGGCGAGTTCGCGATCGTGCCCGAAGGCGGAGTCGTACCGGTGGTGCCGCACTGTGTACTAGTGCCCGTACCAGTGCATGTTCCGAAAGTCGCGCGCGCGGTCGCATCCGGACCCAGATAGGGACTGCCGCTGTACCAGGGACCGTTGGTCAAGATATTCGGATCGGGCAGAGTGGCAGGGCCGCCGCTGGGCAGATCGCCGAACGGGGCAACTTCGAGTGCTTTGTTGTGGTCCTGGCACCACTCGTAATAGTTGATCGCAGACCGTACCTCCGGATGGGTAAGGACGCCGGAGGTATTGAAGCCGGTGTTGTACCCGTTGGCATCCGGATAACAGGGAAGCGTGGCGTTTGCGTCACTAGAAGCGGGATTGTGACCGTACATATCCCAGTTCAGGCCCCTGCCTGTGAAGTAGAAAATCCCATCGGTCGCCTGGCCCGGAACTGTCGAGGTGGTGAACAGCACCGGTCCGGCCAGATCATTAGCATTGGTCGCGCTGAGAATCAGGTTTCCGTCGCGCGCCAGAGTGCGAACATGGTTAGCGTGCTCATGGAACGGATGTTGCCACCGGCCCTGGCCGATGACGCGTATCAGCGCCAGCTCGCCCGCATGCATGTGAGGATCCCCGTTGTAGGGCTGGTGCGGATACTGAGTCGCATAGTTGGCGTCCATGTCGTCAGGCATCGAGCGTCCGTTAATCAGGAAGTACGCGGGATGGTAAGGCTCGGTCGCGACCTCAAGACTGCATCCCGGAGCCCCAGCCGTGCAGCCAACCTTTGCCAGAACCTGCTCTTCTGCCTGGCGGTGAATGCGCGGGTCCATCTCGGAGAACTGGAACATGTATTCCCGGTCATAGCAGCTCTTGGGATGGTCGTAGGCGGCCGGTGCCAGCCGGTAATCAGCTTCATGCCAAAGGGCTTCCACGGCCAGATTTGCAGCCCGCAGCCCGGACGTGCATTCGCTGGGCACGCTGGCTGGGAGCACAATGATGGCGCCGTACAGGCCCATCTCCACCTGCAGGTCGCCTTGCGTTCCGCTGTAATAGGCGCGTGTCCCCGGCGACGAGGCCGTGAATCGGTAGGTCACGGTCTGACCGGGAGCAGCCTCTTGCGTCAACAGGCCTGCCACGCCGTCTGTAAACGCTTGCAGCACAAAGCCGGGAAACAGAATCGATGTGTTGCCGGCCGCAGCGGGGAGACTGTTCGTCAGGCGCACCGTGACCGTCTGTCCTTCCGTGACGATCAGCGTGGGGCCGGGAACCTGCATGGGGTTGCAGAAGGCGCCGGTGATAGCGGCTGGAGCATAGCCGCTGGGCGCGCCGTTGCAGCCGTATCCCCAGGAGTAAACCGCCGCCCCGTCCGGCTGACTGAGGTAAGCCGGTTGCGCCGTCAAGTTGAAAGTGGCTGTCGCTCCTGCGCCACCTGTAATGCCGGGAGCCGCAGCGTAGGCCGCCGTCGCCGTCAGCAACAACGCCACCATCGGCGCCAGAAGCAGCCGTGTCATCGAATTTGTTTTCTTCATATTCATCGGCCTCATTGCTGCTCTCCTAATTGATATGAACTTCCGTCATCAGCCCGCCAAAGTTCTCGGCGTCATTTGACAGGTGGTCAAGATTGGGAGTGTAGAGATAGAACACGCTGCCTGACGGATACTTGCTTGTATCGCTCGCATCCAGAATCACGTCCAGCGACTCGCCGCCGCCCAACGTGATCGAGTTGGTGTTGTAGTAGAGGTTGTTTCCCGCCTGATCCCGCAGTAACTTGGCATTGATCGCAATGACCGTCATCGGAATTCCCAGCGAGGCCAAGGTCTGATGTTCCTGAACGTCCAGGTCGGAAAGCCGCAGCAGAGCCCTTCCGCCAGCCGGGATGTTGACGAGCGCAGACAACGGCTGCGAGAAGTGGTTGACTCCATCCGTCGCCGGTGCCTGCATCCTCTTCGTCGAATCAGCTTCAAACATCGGAGAAGGCGCGATCGTGTCGGGGTAGCTCCGCCCGTTCAGCAGGAAGTACTTGTCTTTCATGTCAGCAAAACCTTCCGGGTTGAAGGTCATGCCGACGAAGTGGAAGTTGGGGTCGAAGCCGTGGATCTGGATGGGATACTCAACGTCGTATCGGGTCGAGCCGTCGCCGTCGTTGTAAGCATACTTGTAGGGCTGGCCCGTTAGTGGATCGATGCTTTGATTGACGCTGTTCGAGGCTGGCAGGGGATTGGTACACAGGATATCGGTGTTGGGATTGCACGCCGTGCGCAGGTCCAGTTGCTGTTGCTGGAGCCCGGCATACAGGCCCTGACCGACCGGAACCCGGTTCTGCCGAGGCCGCACATAGATCTGCCCGACCATGCCCATCTGCAAGTGTTCGGGAGGCGTGATGTGGCAGTGCCAGAAATACGTTCCCGCATCCGGCGCCAGGTAGTAATACGTGAAGCTGCCGCCAATGTTGATGGCCACCGAGGCGTCCGGCACACCGTCGTAGAACGACGAAGCGTTGGGGTAGCCGTGGAAGTGGACCGTGTGCTGCTCGAACAGGTCCGGCCGCATGATCATGCCCACGTTGGTCAGGGTAAGGAAGAACTCGTCATCCTCATCAATCGCCATTAACGGCGCCGGGATGTTGCCATTCATCACCCCGATATCCTCGATGGGGCGGGGATCCACGTGTCCATCCAAGGGGGCACCCGCGGTCCCACTTCCATTGTTGGCATCCACGTCGGGGGTCAGCCCCACGGCGCCGTTGTACGTAAACGTACCCAGGCCGTTCGCGTCCACCGTCGTGGCTGGATCGCCGGGTTGCAGCGATCCCGGGAACACGGTATTGAAGACGTTCGGAAACTCGGTACCGGGCTTGCCGGCAGCCATGTCCGCCAGCCCCGACAACGGTCCGAACGAGAACATGTACGTTTGCGTGCCGTCGCCCATCGTCGCGAAACCGTCGCCGCCCCCGATCTGCTGGCACCTGATCGCGCCGTTCACGTGCGCGGGGGCTGACGGATATCCGTTTGTGCCGGTATAAGTCGGTCCCACATACGCAGGTTCCGAGTTATTGTTGGCCGCCACCGGGTGAGTTATGGTGCTGGTTGGACACTGAACGCGAAAGGATTGGGCGCTCGCGGTAGCTGTCACGATGCAGAGCAACAGCGCTGCTACCAAAATAGGAGATAGTTTCCTGATCGCCATGCTGAGTCTCCTAAAAGTCGGCCTAGTTGACACAAGGTGACGCACTGTGCCGCTAAATGGCACAATACGGCGAAACTACAGAGTCACAAGAGATACAAATTCTCCGGGGCCTAATTTCTCCCCATTGTCGGGCGCTGAGTGGTTGTCGTGACAACACAGAGCAGATCATAGGAGGCAGGCTCCTGATCGCCATACTTGGTCTCCCATAAGCCGGTAAGTGACACAGGATGCCGCACTGCGCCACTGGATGGCAGCATAGGGCGAACCTGCAGAGTGACAAGAGATACAAATGCTCAGAGCTGTATTTCTCTATTTAGGAATGCGACAACTAATTTGAAGGGAGGGTGTCCCATCCATAGTTGAAGGTTGAGGGGCGGTTCTCGACCCGGCTCTTGATAGAGTCGGGTTGGAAACTTTCTCAACGAAAGGAGAACCGCCTTGAAGCGAAGCTACCACACCCTCAGCACTTTGGGAAAA
>JAIQFT010000076.1 GCA_020073185.1 Terriglobia bacterium | reverse complement strand
GGTACGTGGAGATCACCCCGGGCACACTGCCGGTGACGATCACCTATCGCGCCGACGGCGGCACGGTGCGGGGGACGGTGGAGGACTGCAACGGGGCAACGGTGGTGCTCGCGCCGCAGGATGCCGCGTTGCAGTACGCCGAGTTCATCCGGCAAAGCCGATGCGGACAGGGCGGGCGGTTCGAGATCACGGCGCTGCGGCCGGGTGAGTATTACGCCTTCGCCTTCGACAAGCCGGTGGGGATGCTCGAGATGTCTTCATTCGCAGGTCAATGGATCAACCGGGCGGTACGCGTTACGGTCCGGCCGGGTGAGGCGAGCGATGCATCGTTGAAGGTAACGGAACGGAGGAACTTCTGATGGCGTTTGTGATTTTCTCGAGTGCATTCGCCGAAGGCGGATGGATTCCCAAGGTGCACACGTGCAGCGGCGCGGACGTCTCGCCGTCGCTCGAATGGTCGGGCGCGCCGGGCGGAAAGCGCAGTTTCGCGCTGCTGGTGGAGGACCCGGACGCGCCGATGGGCACGTGGACGCACTGGATGCTATACGACATTCCGGCCGGGGTGCACACCCTGGCGCAAGGCGCGGCGCGGGTGGGACTGGCGGGCACGAACGATTTCGGCAAGCCGGGTTACGGCGGACCGTGCCCTCCGCCGGGAAAGGCGCACCGGTATTACTTCCGGTTGTACGCGCTCAAGGTGGAGAGCCTGGGACTTGCGGAGGGCGCGCGGCGCAGGCAATTCGATGCAGCGCTGGCGGGCAAGGTGCTGGAAGAAACGGCCTGCATGGGCCGGTTTCAGCGCTGAACGCGAGGGCGACGATAGTTTTCGCTTGATTTTCGTGTTTTGTTCGCCCACAATGAAGGCAAGGTACAATTCATGGCTCTGACCAAGAGGCAAAAAGAAGTCCTTGATTTCATCTCGGCGTTCGTCGATGAAAACGGCTACTGCCCGAGCTACGAAGAAATCGCACGCGGGCTCGACCTGGCGTCTCTGGCGACGGTCCACAAACACATTTCGGTGCTGGAGGCGAAGAGCTATCTGAAGCGGGGGTTCAACCAGAGCCGGTCGCTCGAACTGGCTCCGCGCTATATGCAGGAACAGCGGCGGTCAAAGGCTCCGGGCGGTGAGATTCCGCTGCTGGGCCGGATTGCCGCGGGCGCTCCGGTAGAAGCCGTGGAGCAGCGGGAGACCCTCAACTTCGCGGATTTCGCGGGCAACGGCGACACGTTCGCCCTGGAAGTCCGCGGCCACAACGTGGCCTACGTCTTCTGATCCCCTGTCCCACCATTGCGACTCACCAGGCTGGCCCCGGCGGCGCGTGCCGGGGCCGCGCCCGGTTATCACGTCGCCAGCGTAGGTGATCGGCGGCTGCCCAACTGACATCGGGGCGCGTCACGCCAATCGTTCCTCTTGATCGGAAATCAGGGAGTTGAGAGCGCGAATTAAATCGGGCGCGGCGGGCGTCCGTCTCGTCTGGTCATCGCCGCTCGACTCGACGTCAAGATCCCCGTAAGAGAGCACGACCACCGGAATGCGCCAGCGCTCTCCGACCTCGGCGGCAAAAAGCTGCCTCTCGGTAAAGGAGAATGAGTTTCCTACCACCACCGCGGCGAAGCGTCGCTCTTCCAGGAGCTTGAGAGCGTCAAAAGTGCTGGCCAGCGAAGTTACGTCAAAGCCCGCTTCCTGCAGCAGCTTGTGCCGGGCCAGCAGGAGTCGGCGGTTACAACTGACAGAGAGGACTTGCGCTCGAAACAAACAACACCTCCGGAAAACGGCGCCGGGTCGGCCCCCACTGCCGCGAAGGTACCCCGTGGCGCAATTCGGCGCAAGTGACGAAGTACATGCCTGCGCCATTCGTCCAGGGCGCAGCGGCCCCTTTCGCAAGATCTAGAAGGCATCAATCCCGGTAATGCTATTTCCGATTATTAGAGTATGGACGTCATGCGTCCCTTCATAAGTCTTCACTGACTCCAGGTTGGCCATGTGGCGGAAGACCGGGTATTCATCGGCGATGCCGTTGGCGCCCAGGATGTCGCGGGCCATGCGGGCGCACTCCAGCGCCATCCAGACGTTGTTCCGCTTCGCCATCGAGATGTGTTGCGGGCGCGCCTTGCCGTGGTCCTTCAAGCGTCCAACCTGCAGCACGAGCAGTTGCGCTTTGGTGATCTCGCTGATCATCCACACCAGCTTTTCCTGCACCAGCTGGTGGGAGGCGATGGGCTGGTCGCGGAACTGCTTGCGGAACCCGGCATACTGCAGCGCAGTGTCGTAGCAGGCCATAGCCGCGCCCACCGCACCCCAGGCGATGCCGTAGCGCGCCTGGTTCAGGCACATCAGCGCCGACTTCAGGCCATCGCTTTTGGGCAGCAGGTTAGACGCGGGGATGCGCAGGTCTTGCAGTGACAGGCTGGAAGTCACGCTGGCGCGCAGGGACCACTTGCCGTGCACGTCGGCGGCGCGGAAGCCGGGCCGGTCGGTTTCCACCAGAAAGCCGCGGACGTTTCCGCCCTCTTCTTCGTTCTTCGCCCAGATCACCGCCACCTGCGCGATGGAGCCGGAGGTGATCCACATCTTCTCGCCGTTAAGGACATAGCCGTCTTGATCCCGGCGGGCACGCGTGCGCATGGCGGCGGGATTGGAGCCGGCGTCGGGCTCGGTAAGCCCGAAGCAACCGATGGCTTCGCCCTTCTGCAGCGCGGGCAGCCACTTGTTTTTCTGCTCGTCGCCGCCGAAGGTGTAAATGGGATACATGACCAGCGCCGACTGCACGCTGGCGAAGCTGCGAATGCCGCTGTCGCCGCGCTCCATCTCCTGCATTACCAGCCCGTACTCGACGTTGGACATTTCGGCGCAGCCGTAACCCTTCAGATTGGAGCCGAAGAACCCGAGATCGGCCATCGGCTTCACCAGTTCGCGCGGGAACCGGCCCTCGCGGTTGCACTGCTCGATGATGGGGATCAGGTTTTCTTCGATGAATTTGCGGGTGTTGTCGCGGACCAGGAGTTCGTCCGCCGAAAGCAGGGAATCGAAGTCAAGGAAGTCAACGCCGTGGAATTTTAAGGACATGGAATCGGCTTTCGGCCGTCGGTGATCGGACGGCGCCACTCGGGGTCGAAGTATGCAAACCAGAAATCCTAAATGGTGGAGAGGCAAATGCTAAAGCGCCGGCTATCGCATGTTCGCCACGTCCCGCAAATACGCGTCGTTCTTCGACAGCCAGTCCTGGCGCGGCGGGTAGAAGACGTCAAGGTCCACGGTGTCCTCCATGGCCTGCGCCTTATGCGGCATGTGCGGCGGGATGCACAGCACCTCTCCGGCGTGGACGTCGATTACCATGCCGTCAATCCAAAACCTGAGTGTTCCCTCCAGGATGTAGGTGAGTTGCTCGTTCTCGTGGCTGTGCTCGGGCACGATCACACCTTTTTTCAGCAGTACGCGGGCCATCATCAGCTTCTCGCCGGTGATCATCTGCCGGTCGAGTTGCGGGTTCAGGTGTTCGAGTTCGACCTCGGACCAGCGCTGGTATTTGAGTGGCATTGGGTTCTCTCGCAAGGGTCTATCAAGGGTCTATCGGTCTGTCAGTCTATCAGGGCGGATCGGGGGATGGATTGCAAGTCCGAACGACTGAACGACTGATGAACTGACCGACCGAAATACCGACAGACCGGTCGGCCGGCCAATAGACCGAAAGACGATCGACCTGTAAAATCGAGTACAGACCCACACAGCGCAATTATCCAGTATTGAGCGTATCCGGAGAGAAGTGAATGGCAAAAATCGCTAAGACCGCCGACCGCAAGAAGGTCATGGACACCGCCAAGAGCACGGATTGCCCCAAGTGCGGCAAGCCCACCCGCATCGTGAAACGGGTGAAGGACCGCGACCACAACGTGCCCGGCGGGATTTATATATCGTGTTCGGCGTGCGAGTTCTACGAAAAGCTGTAACGGCGCACGGCTCCCGGTGCCAGGCAGGTCGTTCCAGCCGGGAACCTTGCGCCGAAAGCCTCATGCCGGTACCCTGTGACCGGCATCACATTCGGCTGTTTGCGGGGCTGCGAGAATGGAACGGCCAACGGCTATAAGCTAAAGGCTAAGGGCTGGTTTTCAATGTCATTCTGGCTGCAGAATAAATTCGAGAAGAACTTCCTCATCAGCACGGTGGATTACGTCTTCAACTGGGCGCGGAAATCGGCGATCTGGCCGATGACCTTCGGGCTGGCATGCTGCGCCATCGAAATGATCGCCTCCTCCACCTCGCGCTTCGACATCGCCCGTTTCGGCAGCGAGGTGTTCCGTCCCAGCCCGCGGCAGAGCGACCTGATGATCGTGGCCGGAACCGTCACCCTGAAGATGGCGCCGGTGGTCAAGCGCATCTACGACCAGATGCCGGACCCCAAGTGGGTGATCTCCATGGGCGCGTGCTCCTCGGTCGGCGGCCCGTTCAACACCTACGCGGTGCTGCAGGGCGTGGACAAGGTCGTGCCGGTGGATGTGTACGTGATCGGCTGCCCGCCACGGCCGGAAAACCTGTTCTATGCGCTGCTCAAGCTGCAGGACAAGATCGATCAGATGTCGCTGGCGAAGAAGCCCACCGAAGTCCGGCTCGACGAGAACATGGTGGAGAACTTCAAGCGCCAAGTGATGATCGCGCAGACGTTGCAACCCAAATAGCTCTCGGCTATCGGCTTTCAGCCAAACGAACCTGGCTACGGCCGGGCTTTCCGTTTGTGCGAAGTGCGTCAAGGCCAGATGCAACCGCCGATTGCCTAATGCGGTAAGCTGATAGCTGCGAGCTGACAGCTACATGAGCGACTGGAAGAAAATCGCAGCCAAGTCCGACCTGCCCGGCGACGGTGAAGCCAAGGAGTTCACGCTCGGAGAAAAGGTGGTTTGCGTGGCCAACATCGGCGGCGTTTTTTCGGCGATGGATAACGTCTGCGTGCATCGCGGCGGGCCGCTAGGGCAGGGTGTCGTACTGGACGGCAAAGTCGTCTGCCCGTGGCACGGCTGGATGTACGACCCCAAGACCGGCGCCGCCGACGTCAATCCCAATGCGCGTGTGCAGTTGTATCCCATTCAGTTGGAAGGCGACGACGTGCTGATCGAAATTTAGAAGCGCTGACCACCACAGAGGCACGGAGACACGGAGAAATAAAGAATTTAAGAAGTCAGAACGAAGAATGGCCGTGAGCGTTGCCTGCGGACTTCGATGCCGGTCCTCATTTTGACTCTCTCGCAGCTTCCGCGGCAGCCGCGGCGAAAGTGGAGGCGAGGTAGGCTGCGAGCACGGTGAGCGAACCGCCGTAAACAGCCATCCAGGTCCACACCCAATTCAGATTCGCTTTATTCCAAAGGCTGCGCACCGGCGACTCCGTTGTCGCACGCCCCGATCGCTTGAACCCGATCGGCCGAGGTAAGTTCCGTGCTTGGATAACGGTAGGCCGTAGCCGGCAGCCCCTGGCCCGGACCAGACTGGCTGTTTCGCCACCGGTTGCAACTCCTTCAAACTACGCCGAATAAAGTTCTTGACGTATATTGCAAATAGCAATATAAATATTGCGATTAGCAATATGAAGCTCGGCGAGAAAATCCGGTACCTGCGGGAGGTCGAGGGCACGCTGCGCGGCTTGGGCCGCGCCCTGACGCAGCAGGAAGTGGTGGACGTCATTCGCCACCGGCTGGGCAAGCACATCAGCCAGTCGTACCTGTCGCAGATCGAGAGCGGGGCGCGTCCGCACCTGACCAACTCCAGCCGCATGTTGCTGGCGAAGTTTTTCAACGTGCATCCCGGGTACCTGGTGGACGATCCGGAGGGCTATCACACCGAGTTGCAATCGGAGCTGCGGGTGGGAGAAGACAAGCTGGATTTGTGGTTGATCAACGGCGCCGAGCAGTTCCGCCGCGATCCTGAAGTCTGCGAGGCGCTGCTGGCGGTGGCGCGGCACGAGGACTCGCGCAAGTGCGTGGTGCTGCTGGGGGCGATCCTGGACACACCGAAACTGGCGGAGCGTTTGTTGCAGGTGCTGCGCCCGGAGAAAACGCATTCCGCGCCGGACAGCGGCGCCACACACGCCCGGAGGTGAGTGATGAACTGGGCAAACGTGTACATGTTCTGTTTCCTGCTGGGATTCATGCTCAGCTTGCTGTCGCTGGTGATCGGGGTGTTCGACATTCACATCCCGGGCCTACACAACGTGCACTTCGACCACGGGCACATTCATTTCGAGCACGCGCACGGGCCCGACATTCACATTCACACCGGGCACGTCGCGGAGGAGTCCTCGGTCGAAGGGGTGTCGCCGTTCAATTTCTCCACCGCGATGGCCTTTCTGGCCTGGTTCGGCGGCGCAGGATACCTGCTGACCGCGTGGGGGAAGATCGGCGCGCTGGCGGTGCTGGGGTTTGCGGCGATGGCGGGTGTGACCGGAGCGGCCATCGTATTTGCCTTCCTGGCCAAGGTGCTGATGCGCACCGACAGCACGCTGTATGACAGCGACTACCGCATGGAAGGTGTGCTGGGGCACGTCTGCAGCGGCATTCGCGAGGGCGGCACCGGGGAGATCATTTTTTCGCAAGAGGGGGTACGTCGAACGTGCGGCGCGCGGAGCGAAAACGGGGCGGCGATGGCGCGCGGCACCGAAGTCGTGATCACGCGTTACGAGAAAGGCATCGCCTACGTGCGGCGCTGGGATGAGGTGGCGAGGGAAGCGGGCGTTGCCGGGTCGACGGCCGATGGCTGACACTCGACAGTGAGTTCTTGAGTCGTGAGTTTTGCGTCGTGAGTGCAACGAATTCTTTGGCTAGCAATGGCAATGGCCGCTAGCCACTGCTTAGGAGCGTATATGCAAATCGCAGCGGGTGTATGGGTGATGGTGGGACTGGCGATCATGGCCGTGCTCTTCATCATGGGAATTTTGACACGGCTGTATCGCATCGCCGGACCCAACGAGGCGCTGGTCATCACCGGATTTCGTGGCCAGCAGGGCAGGATCGTCAAAGCCGGCGGTTCGATCGTCTTTCCTCTGATCGAGCAGTGCCGCACGTTGTCGCTGGAACTGATGTCCTTCGATGTGGCGCCGCAGCAAGACCTCTACACCAAGCAAGGCGTCGCGGTGACGGTCGAGGCGGTGGCGCAGATCAAGGTGAAGTCGGACCCGGAGTCCATCCGCACCGCGGCGGAGCAGTTCCTCAACAAGACGCCGCAGATTCGTGAAGGCTTGATCCGGCTGGTGATGGAAGGCCATCTGCGCGGCATTATCGGGCAGCTCACGGTGGAAGAGATTGTGAAGCAGCCGGAGATGGTGGCCGAGCGCATGCGCTCCACCTGCGCCGACGACATGAACAAGATGGGCCTGGAGGTAATTTCCTTCACCATCAAGGAAGTGAAGGACAAGAACGACTACATCTCCAACATGGGGCGGCCCGACATCGCGCGCATCAAGCGCGACGCCGACATTGCCGCCGCCGAAGCCGAGCGCGACACGGCGATCAGGCGCGCCGTCGCCAAGCGCGAAGCCTCCGTTGCCGAAGCGCAGGCGGACCAGGAACGCGTGCTGGCGCAGACTTTGTCGCAAGCCAAGCAGGCCGAGGCCACGCGCGACCTGAACATCAAGCAGGCGCAATACCAGGAAGTCAGCAAGAAGCAGCAGGCGCAAGCCGACAAGGCCTACGACATCCAGACGCAGGTCATGCAGCAGCAGCTCACCGCCGAGCAGGTGCGCGTGCAGCAGGTGGAGCGCGAAGCGCAGGTCAAGGTGCAGGAAGCCGAAATCGCGCGCCGCGAGAAAGAACTCATCGCCACCGTGCTCAAGCCGGCCGAGATCGAGCGCCAGCGCATCGAGACGCTCGCCGCCGCCGAAAAGCAGCGGCTGGTGGTGGAAGCCGAAGGCAAGGCGTCGAGCATCCGCGCGCAAGGCGAGGCCGAAGCCGACATCATCTTCAAGAAGGGCGACGCCGAGGCGCGGGCGATGAACGTCAAAGCCGAGGCCTTCCAGGAGTACAACCAGGCGGCGGTCATCGACAAGCTGCTCACCGGTTTGCCGGACATTGTGCGGGCATTGTCGGCGCCGCTGGCCAACGTGGACAAGATCACCATCGTCAGCACCGGCAACGGCGATGCTGCCGGCATGAACAAGATCACCGGCGACATCGCGAAGATGGCGGCGCAGGTGCCGGCGCTGTTCGAGACCCTGAGCGGCATGAAGATGTCGGATCTGCTCGGCAAGGTGCGCCTAATCGGCGACAAGGAACCCAAGCCCGACGACAAGGGCATGGGCGCCGGCGCGGGAAAGTAACACGGCGTGGTACGCGCGCCTCGCGCGTGGCGGGTCGGGGGCGCGCATGGCTGAAAGGAGTTTGAGATGGAAAGAGCTTATTTGCTAATCGCTGGAGTTCTGACCGGGGCGGCGGTCGGATTACTGAGTGGACACGTAACGGTGTGGCTTGCGCTTGGCGTCGCCATGGGAGTGGTGATGTCGGCCAGCGCGCGGCGCCGCCCCACGACGGAGAAATGAGAAGCCGCAATGCTCGTTGAGTTCTTGCTCGCAGTGATCGAGTTCCTCTACGGAGCATGGCAACGAACCAACGCTTGCGGGTGCTGCCGCGGAGTTGAGTGAGACCGCGGTAACTGATAGCTGATAGCTGAGAGCTGATCGCTCAAAGGAGTTCGTCATGGCACTACTGGAACGCGTTTCGACCCTGGTCCGCGCCAATCTCAATGACCTGATTGACAAGGCGGAAGACCCGGAGAAGATGATCAAGCAGATCATCCTGGACATGCAGAACCAGCTCCTGCAGGTGAAGACGCAGGTGGCCATCGCCATCGCCGACCAGCACCTGCTGGAGAAGAAACAAAAGGAGAACGAAGACGCCGCGTCCGACTGGGTGCGGAAGGCGGAGCTGGCCGTGGACAAGAAGCAGGACGACCTGGCGCGCGTCGCCCTGGAGCGCTCCATCAGCTACAAAGAGCTGGCGGAAAGCTTCACGCAGCAGGTGGCGGACCAGAAAGCACAGGTCGAAAACCTGAGGACGGCGCTCAGCAAGCTGGATCAAAAGCTGGCCGAGGCGCAGAACAAGAGCGACCTGCTGATCGCGCAGCATCGCCGGGCGCGCGCGCTGGGCAAGGCGAGCGACGCGCGGGCAAACATGGTGGACACGTCCAAGGCCGCCGGGTTCGACCGCATGAAGCGCCGCGTCGCCCACGACGAAGCCGTCAGCCAGGCGAAGGCCGAGCTTGCCGGCGACAACGTGGACGACAAGTTTGCCGCGCTGGAAAAAGAGGACGCGATCGAAAAACTCCTGACGGAGATCAAGAGCCGGCGCAGCGCGGGCACCCACGCGGCGAGCTGAACGAGCTGTGGCTTGTCGACAAGTTGGCGGCCGAGTGTCACTTCGCTCGGCCGCCACGACCGCAGCCGCGTAGCGGCGAAAGCAACTCGCCCGAGCGTGAGCTATAGTCTGCCCGCCTTAGGGCGAGCCCCGCAGGGACGGCACAATTCCAAGCCGGAAAGAAGCGGAATTCGGTAGGAATCTATTGCCCGCTCGTCTCTGCCTTGCTGAGCAGCGGCGGTTCGGTCAGCTCCAGTTGCTCCGGGATCTCCTCGCCGCTGATGTCGGTAACGCGGTTGCGATACGTCTTGAGGTGCTTCGCAGCGGTCTCGTATGCCTTCTGTGCCTTTTCCAGGCTGTTTCCCAGGCTGTCGAACTGCGCCTGGAAAAACCCCAGTGACCTTTGCGCCTTGGCGATTTCGCCGCGCGTCTCTTCGAACCGGGCCGCCACCTCGTACCACTTGTAAGCCAGAGCGACCGTGCGCAGCGTCATCAGCAACGTGTTGGGCGAGACCGGGAACACTTGCAGCCGCGACAGCGCTTCCATCGCGTCCGTGCTACGGATCGCTTCCAGGTAGAGCGTCTCGCTCGGGAGGTACATCAGGGCGACGTCCATGGTTCCGTGCTCGGGATCAAGATATTCGGCAATGCTCTTCGCTTGTGCCGTGAGCACCTTGACGAGTTGGGCGCGCGCATCTTCCAGTTCGTGTTCGTTGCTGGTCTCGAACAGCGGCAACACCTGCTCGCGCGGGAACTTCGCGTCGATGGGCAGCACGCGATCGGGAAACTTGATAACCGCATCCACCCGCCCGCCGGCCAGCGGGTATTGCAGTTCGTACATGTGCGCTGGAAGAAAATCCTCCAGCAGCCGTTCCAGGCTGGCCTCGCCGAATCTTCCGCGCAGGTGGGGCAGCTTGAGCAGGTTGTTCAGGTCGTTGATGGAATTGCCGATGGTGCCCACCTGGCGCAATTGCTCTTCGGCGGCCTTCAAGTGTTGCTGGACCTTCTCGAACTGGGCGAAGCCCTCTTTCATGTTTTCCGTCAGCTTTTGCTGCACTTGGCCGCTGATTTCGAACAGCTTCTGATCCACCTGTGCGCGGATCGCTTCCAGTTTCTGCTCGGTGCGCTGATTGAGCCCGTCGAATTCTGTTTTCAATTGCGCCGTGGTGTTTGACAACGAACTCGTCAGATCCTTGCGCGCCTCGGCCAGGCCGGCAGATTGTTCGCGGCGTCCGCTGACAAGGTGCTCTTCGACCGAGGTGTGAATCTCTTTGAACCCCGTGGTCAGGCGGTCGGTGACTTCCTGCCGTAGGTCGCCCTTGGTCTGCTCCAGGCGCTGCGCGATGTCGGCCGTCGCTTTGGCAAAGCTTTGGGAGAGTCCGCGCTCCAGTGACAGCATGTCGCTGCCGATCTTCGCGACCGCCGCCGTGGGATCGCCCGCCTGCGCGCTGCGGCGCAGAATCAGGGCCAGCAGCAGCAATACGGCCACGTTGAAAACGAGGATCAGCAGAAGAAGCGCGGTCATCCGATTCCGTTGTGCCTGAGGGTGCTTGATTGTAGAGCGAGTGGGAGAAGGACAGAAGCGATTTCTGCATCTCAATGATTATGCGCAAGACCATTTCGAAAATTCTTGTTCTGTGCGTCCTGTTCGGCGGTCTTGCCGCCGCCCAGCAGTTTGACTCCCAGGCCGAGCAGCAACTGGTCCAGATGCTCAACCAGGAGCGGGCGCGGGCAGGTCTGCGCAGCCTGAAAGTGGACGACCGCCTCACGCAGGCGGCGCGGGCGCACGCGTCGCTGATGGCACAAGCCAAGCGGTTGTCTCACCAATTGCCGGGCGAGCCGGCGCTGCCCAAGCGGCTGGCGGCCACCAATCTCCGCTTCAACTACGATGCCGAGAACGTGGCGCGCAATGATTCGGCCCAGGGCGCGCATGACGGGCTGATGCACTCACCGCCGCATCGCGCCAATATTCTCAGCCCGAAATACAACGCGGTGGGCGTCGGCGTGGTGCGCAGCGGCCGCGGGCTGTGGGTCACGGAGGTCTTCGCGCACCGCCTGGAAGAATATTCCCGCGACGAAGCCGAGAACACGATCATCGCCGCATTTGAACGCGAGCGGCGGCGCGCCACCGGCAGTCCCGCGCCGGTTGTGCGCCTGCCACAGTTGCGCCGCATGGCGTGCGCCATGGCAAAGCAGGGACAAGTGGACACGCGCGCCCCGCTCAATCTGCCGGACGTGCAGTCGTCGGTGGCGTACACCGAATCCGATCCCAGGAAGCTTCCGCCCAACGCGGTGATGATGGCGCGCGATCCGAACCTCAAGCGCTTCGCGATCGGCGCCTGCTTTGCCGACAGCGAGTCATATCCGTCGGGCACCTGGTGGGTGGTGATCGTGTTCTTCTAAGAAAGTAAGAACTAAGAGGTAAGAACCAAGAATGAAGAATGAAAAACCAGTGTTGTATTCGCACGATTCCCGCGTTTCCAAAATCCGCCTTCTTACTTCTGCCATGCCCCCGTTCCTCCCAACGCAAAAAGTCTTGAACGGGGAACCTTTCCCTCGCGTCTTCCGTACTAGCAAGTAGAAGTGATGGACGGCTGCTAACCAAAAGCTGCATGGGCCGTCCAAGCAAACAGGATCGGAGGAAGTTATGGACGCGAAGTACAACTGGATCATCGACAACACCGGCATCCGGCTGGCGCTGAACATAGCGGGATTTGTCATCTGGCTGCTGGCCTGCGCGGCCCTGCTGAGCTTCTAGCCGATCGCTGCACGCCTCCGTGAGTCTGGGGAAAGCCTCCTGAGCGTGCCGGCCCAAGGGCCATAGCAGGGTCGACCTGGCGCGGCGCAAGCTGAGCCGGGTGTCCGCAACAACCTAGCCGCAGAGAACACGGAGATTTGTGGAGGGCAAATCCCCTCCAATGCCCCTCGTGTTTCTCCGCAGATTTTCGTGGACTCTGTGGTGGGGAAAAACTGCGGATCGTCGTCACCGGCTCGACCTGCCGAACCGCTAGCGATTAACGACCGATGACTGATCACTTGGCCGGCGCGGCAGTTTCTGCTCTCCGCGCGTAGTGCGATTCCACGTAGCCGTCGAGGATGCGGATGAACTCCTCGACGATGTGATCGCCGCGCAATGTCCGCGTCAGTTTGCCGTCCACGAAGACGGGCGCGACAGGTTCCTCGAACGTTCCCGGCAGCGAGATGCCGATGTTGGCGTGCTTGGATTCGCCGGGGCCGTTGACCACGCATCCCATCACCGCCAGCGTCATCTCCTCGACGCCCTCATAGCGCTGCTTCCACTCCGGCATCTGGCGGCGCACGTACGACTGAATGTCGTCCGCCAACTCCTGGAAAAAAGTGCTGGTCGTACGCCCGCATCCCGGGCACGCCGTCACCTGCGGCAGGAAGCTGCGGATCCCGAGCGACTGCAGAATCTGCTGCGCCACCATCACTTCTTCGGTGCGATCTCCGTTGGGCGCCGGGGTAAGCGAGACGCGAATGGTGTCGCCGATGCCCTCCTGCAGCAGCACGCCGATCCCGGCGGTCGAGGCCACGATGCCCTTGGTCCCCATGCCCGCCTCGGTGAGTCCAAGGTGCAGCGGATATTGGCAGCGCGCCGCCAACCCGCGGTAAACGTCAATCAGATCCTGCACCCCGCTGACCTTGGCGCTGAGGACGATCTGGTCGCTGCGCAGCCCGTACTTCTCCGCCAGCGCGGCGGAATTGAGCGCGCTCACGATCATGGCTTCCATGGTGACGTCGCGCGCTTCCCTGGGCGCCGGCAGCCGCGAGTTCTCGTCCATCATGCGCGTCAGCAGCGCCTGGTCCAGCGATCCCCAGTTCACCCCGATGCGCACCGGCTTCTGGTTCTCGACCGCAACCTCGATCATGGTGCGAAAGTTGTCGTCATCCTTGCGTCCCACGCTGACGTTGCCGGGATTGATGCGGTACTTGGCCAGCGCGCGCGCGCAGGCGGGAAATTTCTTCAGCAGGAGATGCCCGTTGTAATGGAAGTCGCCGACGATGGGCACGCTGACGCCGCGGCGATCGAGCAGATCGAGAATGCGCGGCACGGCTTCGGCGGCGGCGTCGTTGTTGACCGTGACCCGTACCAGTTCCGACCCGGCGCTCGCCAGCGCGGCAACCTGCTGCGCCGTGGCCAGCGCGTCGGCGGTGTCGGTGTTGGTCATGGACTGCACGACCACGGGAGCGTCGGAGCCGACACGAACGCTGCCGATGTTGGCGCTCACGGTCTTGCGGCGTAGAATTTGGGCCATTGAGTTCAGTTTACAGGTGTCGAGTGTCGGTTGTCAGGCGCGCGAAACTGTTGGCTGCCTCAGCACCGCCAGTGGGCTTCAAAGCAGCCACGCATTCGTGGAGCACCGGCCTTGAGACTGAAACTGAAGCTCTTCATTCGGATAGCGGTTGAATAGGATATCTTATTGTTTGTTTGCCGCTGGGATGTGCCAGGAGGTCGCCGCCGCCCGCCACACGCTGCTGGTCGAGATAGGGGGCCATTACCTATGAATCTGATCAAATCCAAGAGGCGCGTTGCAGACCACGGTGAAGTGTTTACGCCTCCCTGGCTGGTCGAAAAGATGCTCGACCTTGTCAAGGGCGAGACCGAGCGCATTGACTCTCGTTTCTTAGAGTCTGCTTGCGGAAGCGGGAACTTCCTTGTCCCTGTCCTTCAGCGCAAGTTGGCCGCCGTAGAGTCGAAGTTCGGAAGAGCCGAATTTGAGCGGCGACATTACGCCTTGTTGGCGGTGATGTGCACCTACGGGATTGAAATGTTGGCAGATAATATCGCTGAGTGCCGCGCGAATATGCTTGAGGTTTTCGCCGAGTATCTGAGTCTGGATGAGAGGGATGATCTCTATCGGTCCGCCTTCTATGTCTTGTCGCAGAACCTCGTGCACGGCGACGCGCTGACGATGCGCACGCGTGACGGCCAGCCCATCACCTTTGCCGAGTGGGGCTACCTCGGCAAGGGCAAGTTCCAGCGGCGCGACTTCCGCTTCGATGCTCTTACCCAGATGTCTTCCTTCAGTAGGGAAGGCTCTCTCTTCGCCCATCTCGGCAAGCATGAGGTCTTCACACCAATTAACGCATATCCGCCGATCACCGTGGGCGAACTTGCTTGCTCGCGGTCAGGCGATGGCTCAGGCGATGCGTTATGAGCGATCAGGCGAGCTTTTCACTTCGCGGGCGCAACCCGGACGTTCTGACCTGCATTGCCAATCTTTCGAGTGACGAAGTGTTTACGCCGCCCGTGTTTGCCAACAGGATGCTCGATACTCTGGCCGACGCTTGGGCAGCAAACAATGGCGGAGCGGACCTCTGGGCTGATAGTTCGGTTAGGTTCCTTGACCCGTTCACGAAGTCCGGTGTGTTCCTTCGCGAGATCGCCAGCCGCCTCACCAAAGGCCTGGCCGCCGAGATCACTGATCTCCAGAAGCGCGTCGATCACATTCTGACCAAGCAAGTGTTCGGCATCGGCACCACGTATCTCACGAGTCTGCTGGCTCGGCGCAGCCTGTATTGCTCCAAGCATGCTCACGGCCCGCACTCAATCGCCGAAGGCTTTTCCAGCGACGCCGGCAACATCTGGTTCGAGCGCACGGAGCACACCTGGGTACAAGGCAGGTGCAAAGTTTGCGGGGCGAGCCAAAAGGCATTGGATCGCGGTGAAGGACTTGAGACCCATGCCTATGCGTTCATTCACGCAGACGACATCAACGCTCGCGTACCCCAGTTATTTGGAGACGATATGCAGTTCGACGTGATTATTGGAAATCCCCCCTATCAATTAGCAGACGGGGGCGGTGCAGGTACGTCAGCTATTCCGATCTACAACCTTTTCGTTGATCAAGCTAAGAAGCTCAATCCACGCCTGCTGACGATGGTTATTCCTTCGCGTTGGTTCACGGGCGGTAAGGGGCTTGATGAGTTCAGAGCATCCATGCTTGCGGACGACCATCTTCGTTCAATCAACGACTATGTGATTGCATCGGACGTATTCCCAGGGGTAGCTCTGAAGGGTGGTGTGTGCTATTTCCTTTGGGACCGGGACAATCGCGGGCCGTGCCGTGTCACAACGCACTTCAAGGACGATCCCCCTTCGGCGTCAACACGTCCGCTCCTCGAGCCGGGAGCAGAAGTATTCGTCCGCTTCAACGAGGGCTTATCGATCCTCAAAAAGGTCGTTGCTGTCGAGAAAGGTGCACCTCGTTCCGTGTTGCTGCCGGCTGGTGTTCGGTTTGATCGATTGGTCAGCACTAGACGACCATTTGGATTTGATTCGACCGTTAGCAGCCCGTGGTGTAAGTAGCTGAATTTCGGCACGGGCAGCGGCGTACTCGGTTGCGTGAGTTCGCCAAGTTTTTCGCGCGGGACATCGAGATTCCACTTCTGCACGGCCGATTCCGATCTTCCCGGCGCGGGAGT
>JAIQFT010000075.1 GCA_020073185.1 Terriglobia bacterium | reverse complement strand
GCCAGCTCCTGTAACGTTCCCTTTCCCTTCTCATAGGCCTGCAAAAACTTCCGTCGCAAATCGTTGGAATATGCTCCCGCCATGCCGATGAGCAGAGAATCGCCATCTGTAGTCTACACTATCTTTGAAAATGGTCTAAGCAGGAGGTCGCGTAACATGATCCCGAGCGCCGCTCTTCAACCTCCAACTAAAAGCGGGACACTCTCGAATACCCTCCGCGCCAAGAGGAGTAAGAGTCACCTCGCGGAACAGGTTAGTGGCAGTGAGATCATCGACGACGGCTTTTCGTCGGCCTTCCAGTAGCTGATCGCCAACCCATGTTCCTGTTGTCGCAAAATAGAGCCGACACGCCGGATTACCACGCTTGAATTTAGGGCTACGGTTGTACACTGCCGACATAATTTCAGCGGCAGCAGAAACTTCTTCGTTTCTCGGTAAGGTGGGCTGTTCTTTGAAAAAATCGGTTACTGCAAAACCGAAATTGCCAATCTTGGCAGCGTCAAAAGCTGGCCCGCGATCTGCTTGCACAAAGACAAACGTAACGTCAAACTCGCCCGCACTATCTAATTCTTCCAGACTCTCGACATCGGTAATCAAGATTCCGTTGATAATGACAGCGATTCCGTCAATGCCAGCCGCGGTACCCACCAGAACATCCTCCGTATCGAACGTCTCGCTATAATGTCGGCCTACCGTTATGAAAGAGACAAAATGCTCGAATCTCTTGTCCTCGGCCAGTTGGGCGATTCCACGCTCGTTTGAAAATTCAGTCAGCATTGATTCGGAAACCCGATCCATAATGGTGCGACCTCCGACTCATTTAGGGGCGATGCTGTTCTAGGGCTACTCGGGTCATAGTACACCCCCAGGGTGGGTGAGCCATTTGCAACCTCTCCTCCCCTGCACGCAATCTACATAGGTCGGGACAGACACCTTGCCTCGCGATCAACATTCCGTCGTTTCCGACTGCGCGCTGCGCCTCTGCATCTATCGGCATTTCATTGACCGCGGAGGCGCGCCCACAGTTGCCGAGATGGCGGCTGCAATGCGCGCCTCGACACGCGCCGTCCGCGCCGGACTGCGACGCCTCGCCCAAACCCACGCATTCTGTATTCAGGACAATGGCGAACTGTGGCGCGCCGCTCCCTTTTCCGCCGTGCCCACCGCCTTTCCGGTGCAGGCCGGCAAGCGCCGATGGTGGGGCAACTGTATCTGGGACGCGCTCGGCATTCCCGCCATGCTCGACCGCGACGCGACGATTGATGCCGCCTGCGGATGCTGCAATCACCGCATGTTGCTGGAGATCAGCAACGGGAAGCTGCGTGCGCCGGCGGGCACGATCCACATTGCCGTTCCCGCCTGCCGTTGGTACGACGACATCGTTTTCACCTGAAAGACCATGCTTCTGTTCCGGTCGGAACAGCATGTGGAGCGCTGGTGCGCGCAGTGGAAGCGGCCGCGCGGCGGGACCCTTACATTGTCTCAGGGATGGAGGCTTGCCCAGGAGTGGTATCGCGACCGGCTCAGCCCCGGCTGGCGTCCGAAAACTGTGCCGGAAGCGCAAGCGGCATTCGCGAGCATCGGCCTGGCCGGCGAGTTCTGGGGGCTGGCAGAGCCGAAAGCCAGGTGAGATCGCGAATCTCACATGCGAGCTTCGCCTAGGCCGGCACTTCCGCCGCCGCGGGATGGGCGCTGCTGATGCAGACCTCGGGTGCGTGCAGCAGGCAGGTGTCAGACGGTTCGTGCGCGTCGCGGCGCACCGACTTCATTTTCATCAGCGCTCCGGTGACGAACGCCTTCTTGAGCGGCGCCTCCATTTCCGGATCGCGCGCGTTGACGCAGGAATAGATCGCCAGCGTGGTGACGGTTTCCGCCGAGAGACCGCCGGACTGGCGCACTATCCTGATCATCACACCCATTCCCAGCGTCGGCGTAGTGGCCATGGTTAGCGGCACGACGATACGCCCACCGGGACGCAAGCGGTCCAGCCATAGGGGCAGCGGATGTGTTACCCCGGCGTTGATCAGCATGGCGTCGCACTCACCCGGGTCGAAGGCCGCGCCGTCGCCGGCATGCACCGTGACATGGTCGTAGGAGGAGAGGTTCTCCCGGGCGCGCGCCGCAAGTTCGGCTTGCATTTCGCTGCCCAGCACGCGTCCGCCCGCTCCCACGACCTCCGCCATGATGGCGGTGTAGTAGCCGACGCCGCAGCCGAGGTGATAGGCACGATCGCCGGGCTTGAGTTCCAGGGCGTCAATCCAGCGCCCCAGCGCGCTTGGCTGTCCGTTATTGATGTCCAACTGCTTGTCGAGCGCGACCACCACGTTGTGATAGACGTGGCGCGGATCGTCAATCGGCGTGTAGGACATCTGCATCGCGCCCATGGCCGACATTCCCCGCAGGTCGGCGGTGGCGATTTCCCAGGGGCCCGGACCAAGAAACTTTTCGCGCGGCACGCGGGCAAATGCTTCCGCCAAGCCGGGCGTGGCCAGATTCGCGGCAAAGCGGACTTCGTCGGCATAAAAGCGGCGACACTCTTCGAGGGTCATGCGCGCGAGTATCCCACGCAGGCAAGCGGGGAGCAAACCTGCGAGCATGTGGCATTGCGAATGGTCATCACAGTTCCGCGCTTTCGGCTGCGTCGGTCGCGGGCTAGGATATCGAAGCGCCGCTGGTCGCGCTCGAGGGCGGGCCGCTGCGGGCGATGTCGCGCACGAACTCGACCAGCGAGCGCATCGCGATTCCCGACGGACCCTTAGCGATCCAAGCCTTATTCTCTTCTTCCCAGGCCGTCCCGGCAATGTCGAGGTGCATCCACGGCGTGTCTTCCACGAATTCCTTGAGGAACATGGCGGCGGTGATGGCGCCGCCCCAGCGCCCGCCGGTGTTCTTGATGTCGGCGATGCTGCTGCGGATGAACTCCAAGTATTCGGTGTCCAGCGGGAGTCGCCACATTTTTTCGCCGGCGCGCTGCACCGCGCCGCGGAAGCGCTCCCACATGGCATCGTCGTTGGTGAAGACGCCGGCGTTGATGTAGCCGAGCGCCACAACGCAGGCACCGGTGAGAGTGGCGGCGTCGATGAGGTGGGTGGCGCCGAGCTGGCGGGCGTAGTAGAGGCCGTCGGCGAGCACCAGGCGGCCTTCGGCGTCGGTGTTGATGATCTCGATGGACTTGCCGGACATGGCGATCTGCACGTCGCCCGGCTTCTGCGCTTTGCCGGAGGGCATGTTTTCGGTAGCGCAGACTACCGCGATGACGCGCACTTTGGGCTTGAGCAGGGCGATGGCGCGAATGGCGCCGAGCATGGTGGCGCCGCCGGCCATGTCGTACTTCATCTTTTCCATGCCGTCGGCCGGCTTGATGGAGATGCCTCCGGTGTCGAAGGTAATGCCCTTGCCGACCAGCCCGATGACCGGCGTGGGCGGCGCGTCGTGCGGTTCATATCGTATTACGATCAATACCGGCGGCTCGTCCGAGCCCTGGGCGACACTCCAGAAGGCGCCCATCCTCAATTCTTTGATTTTGTCCGCCCCGTGGGTTTCGATCCTGAGCTCGGGGACACTGAGCGATTCGACCATGCGGCGCGCGCTGTCGGCCATCATGGTGGGCGTCATGCGGTTGCTGGGCTCGTTGACCAGTTCGCGGGTGAAGTTCTGCGACTCGCCGATGATGCGCCCCTGCTCGACGGCGGCGCGCAGGGCGGCGTCCTCCTGGCCGGTTGCGACGATCGTGGCCTCGTCAATGCGCTGGTCTTTGCGGTCGCTGCGGTACTTGTCGGGATCGAAATTGCCGACGTGCGCGCCTTCGACGACGGACTTCACGGCGTCGACCTGATCCCACCCTTCGCCTTCGCTTCGCTCGGCGGAAGGGTGGGCCCCCCGCAGCTCCGGCAGAACGAAGGCGAAGCTGCGGATCGACTTCGGCTTGAGAAAACGCACGGCGGCGCCGGCCAGCTTGCGCAGTTCGTAGGCGGAGAAAGTTTTCGCTTTGCCGCCGCCGACCAGCAGCAGGCGCTTGGCTCTCATGCCCTGCGGGCGGTGGAGCAGGACGGTTTCAAAGATTTTGCCGGTGACCTCACCGCTGGAGATCAGCTCGGCGGCAGCGTCCTGCAGCGCATTATCATTCGAAGTGACGCGCGCATCGGGCTTGTCCTTCTCGCCGTGGTCGAGCACGGGGAGGACGAGGCACTCGGTTTCGAGCTGCGCGGGAGCAGAGAAAGAGAGCTTGGTATTCATGCTTTTGCTTTCCTTGGAAAACTCGCCACGGAGACGCTGAGTCACGGAGAATGCATTGCCGGGAAAGTCTCCGTGGCTCCGTGCATCCGTGGTAAAGAAAAAGGTCAGTGTTCATCCGCGGCTACGCTTTTCGCGAGCGCACGATCGCTTCGCGCGCTTCGCGGTCGGCAGTGCGGCGGCGCTCGGTTTCGCGCTTGTCCCAGAGTTGTTTGCCCTTGGCGAGCGCCAATTCCACCTTGACGCGGCCGTTTTTGAAATACATGCGCGTGGGGATCAGGGTCATGCCCTTTTGCTGGGTTTTCCCGATCAGCTTGCGCAACTCCGAGGCATGGACCAGCAATTTACGGGTGCGCAAGGGCTCGTGATTGAAGATGTTACCGTGTTCGTAATGGCCGATGTGAGCATTCAACAACCAAAGCTCGCCGTCCTTCACCAGGCCATAGGAGTCCTTCAGGTTGGCCCGTCCGCCGCGGATGGACTTGACCTCGGTCCCGGTGAGCACGATGCCGGCCTCGAACTTATCCGTAAGGAAGTAGTTATGGGGGGCGGCGCGGTTGACGGTGGCGTCGCGCTGGCCGGCGGCAACGGGTTCGCGGCGCGGATTTTTTTCCGGATTGGGTCGGGTCTGATGTGCCGCCTGCCGCGCCATAGCGAGTGGTGACCTCCGCTACGAAACTTTTATGCTAGCACGGCGTTTGCACCGGAGGGCCAGCCGGATCAACCACAGTGCGATAGAGGGCGGATGTTATAATTCGCAATCTCATGTATCTGCTTCAGCGACAGTGCCTTGTGCAGACATGGAAGGGCGGCGCAGGAGCCCGGCGCATACTTATTGCGCTGCTCATGGTGCTGGTTTTCGCGCTTCCTGCCGCCGCCGATAAAGCCAAAAGCCTGTACAACAAGGGCCATGACGCTGAGGCGCGGCAAAACTGGGAGCAGGCCTACGAGTTCTACAAACAAGCGTACGACCTGAAGCCCAAAGACTTGCGGTATCGCGCCTCGTATGAGCGCTCGAAGTTTGAGGCGGCGGCGGCGCATGTGCACCGCGGCCAGCAACTGCGTGACAACGGCGACCTGCCCGCGGCGCTGGCGGAGTTCATGCGAGCGGCCCAGATTGACCCGTCGCTGGACATTGTCCAGCAAGAAATCCGGCGCACGCGGCAGATGATCGAAAAACAGCAGGCGCAGCCACCGCAGGCCGCCGCGCCGTCGCGCGTCACCGGCCTGGGGCGAATTGCTCTCGAGGCTCAGGGCCCGGCCGAGCTCAAGCCGATCTCCAATGTCCCGATCACCATGCGCATGACCGAGGACACCAAGAACGTGTACACGGCGATCGGAAAGCTGGCCGGAATCAACGTGCTGTTCGATCCCGACTACGTGTCGCGACGCATCTCAATTGACCTGAACAACGTCTCGCTGAACCAGGCGCTGGAAATCGTGGCGCTGCAGTCCAAGACGTTCTGGCGCGCGGTGACGCCGAACACGATCTTCGTGGCGGTCGATACCAAGGCCAAGCGGACCGAGATCGAGCAAAACGTCGTCAAGACGTTTTACCTGTCGAACCTGGCGCAGACCACGGAAATGCAGGACGTGGTCAACACGCTGCGCACGGTGGTGGAAATTACGCGCGTGATTTCGCTGCCCTCGCAGAATGCGATCGTGATCCGCGGAACCCCCGACCAGGTGGCGCTGGCGGAAAAACTCGTCAATGACCTGGACAAGGCGCGGCCCGAGGTGTTGGTGGACATCGCGGTGATGCAGGTGAGCCGCGACAAGCTGAAAAACCTGGGTATCTCGCCGCCGACCACGGGCACGGTCCAACTCCAGGGCAATTTGACGCCGACCACCAGCGGGACGGGTACAACGACCACGCCCACCACCGGCACCACGGGCCAGGTGACGTTGAACAAGCTGGCCAACCTGACGTCGAACGATTTTCTAGTGACGATTCCGGGGGCGACGGTCAATTTTCTGATGACCGACAGCGATACGAAGATCATTCAGAATCCGCAAATTCGGGCGCTGGACGGGCAGAAGGCTACGCTGAAGATCGGCGACCGCGTACCGGTGGCGACGGGATCGTTCCAGCCGGGCATCGGCGGCGTTGGCATCAACCCGCTGGTCAACACGCAGTTCCAGTACATCGACGTGGGTGTGAATATCGACGTGCAGCCGACGGTGCATGCGTCGCGCGAAGTCACGCTCAAGATCACGATGGAAGTTTCGTCGGTGAGCTCGCACGTGAACATCGGCGGCATTGACCAGCCGGTGATCGGGCAGCGGCGAGTCGAGCACACAATCCGGCTGAAGGAGGGCGAGGTCAGCCTGATGGGCGGCATGATGGAAGAAGATGTGCTAAAGAGCTCCAGCGGCTACCCCTGGCTGTCGCAGGTGCCCATCTTGAAATACTTTTTCTCCGCGCAGAACGATGAGCGGCGGACCAATGAGATCGTGTTCGTGCTGGTGCCGCACATCGTCCGCGCGCAGGACGTCAACGATGAAAACCTGAAGCCGATTGATGTGGGCACGGCGAATGCCATCGAACTGCGGCGCGGGCCGTCGCCGTCTCCGGCGCCAACTGCGGGAGGGACTGGCGGAGCAGCAGCGGCTTCGCGGCCGGCGCCAAGCGCTCCGACGCCGTCGCAAACTGTGCCCGCGACCCAGGCTGCGCCGCCGCCGGCCCCGGGCACGACGGGCGCGGCCATCCTGAGCTTCGATCCGCCGCAGGTGTCACAGCCGGTGGGCTCCACGTTTGCGGTGAATGTCACGGTCAACGGCGCCAACAATGTCTATTCCGTGCCGGTGCAGGTCAGCTACGATCCGAAATCTCTGCAGTTGCTCAACGTTTCCAATGGAACATTCTTATCCCGCGACGGGCAGCCGGTGGTGATTGTGCATCGCGAGGATGCCCCCGGGCTGGAGCAGATCTCGGCGACGCGGCCGCCGGGATCCGGGGGTGTTTCCGGACAGGGGACCGTGTTCACGCTGACCTTCATGGCGAAGGCGCCGGGACAGTCATCGTTGATCATTACTCGGGCAGCGGCGCGCGATCCCGCCATGCAACCGGTGCAGGTATCCTTAGGGCAGGCAATGGTAACGGTGAAGTAGCCCAAGGCTTCAGCCTGAAGACGCCACCGGAAGCTATTATTCTCGCAGTCAGGTGTGCTCGGTTAGAATAGGGAAAGCAATTTTTCCCGGTGAGTTGTGCCTTTTGCACATTTCTGAGAATAACGTGAAACAGCGAGCGCGGCGGTGGTGTCGGCAAAGCGGGCTGACGCTGGTTGAGTTGATTGTCGCCATCACCATCCTGGCGATCCTGACGGGGGCGGCGATCCCGATTGCGCGGGTGCGAATCCGGCGCGAAAAGGAACGCGATCTGCGGCGGGCGCTGTGGGAGATGCGCGACGCGATAGATCGCTATAAGGATGCGGCCGACCGCGGCGCGTTCCAGGTGAAGCTGGGAACCGAAGGGTATCCGCCGGACCTGGATACGCTGGTCAAAGGAGTGGATGTCGGCGGCAAGAAAGTGCGTTTTCTGCGCAGGATTCCCATCGATCCCATGACCGGCAAGGACGATTGGGGCAAGCGTTGCATGAAGGACGATCCGGATTCGCAGTCCTGGTGCGGCGACAACGTCTTTGACGTGTTCAGCCAGTCTACCGGGACGGGACTGGATTCGACGAAGTACTCGGATTGGTAGGCATAGCGCGATCAGGCGATCTGAGGGACTGGTAAGAAATATTGGTGCTACGCAAGAAATCGCGGGGATTCACCATCATCGAGATGATGGTGGTGATCAGCATCATTCTGATCCTGGTGTCGATCGCCGTGCCGGTATACACCCGGTCCATCCTAGCGGCCAGGGAAGCGGTGCTTCGGCAGGACCTGTTTGCCATGCGCTCCGCGATTGATTCGTACACCATGGACAAGGCAAAAGCGCCGCAGGCTCTCCAAGACCTGGTGCAGGAAGGCTACCTGCGCGAGATCCCGAAAGATCCTTTCACCAATTCGCGCGAAACCTGGCAGATCGCGCAGGAAGACGTGCTGATCAGCGTTGACCAGAGCCAGCCCGGCATTACGGATGTGCACAGCGGGTCGAACCTGATGGCCTCGGACGGGACGGCGTATTCCACCTGGTGATGCGCTGGTTTTCGAGTTCAAACTTCCATTTGGTGAATTAGCAATTTGTGATTTAGTGATCGGAAGAGTGTTGCTGCGGGACACGAAATCACTAAATCGCCAATTGCTAAATGACACGTGCGTCCTTACGCCACTGGACCCATCCCAGTTGAACCCTGAAGCCACGCAGGACTACCATTCTTGCCATTATGCCGGTGGAGACGGAAATCACGCAGAGCACATATGTTCCGGTGAAGGCGCCGCGCGGTACGCAGATTACCTGCAAGGGATGGCAGCAGGAAGCCGCCATGCGCATGCTGATGAACAACCTCGATGAAGAGGTTGGCGAGCGTCCGTGCGACTTGGTGGTCTATGGCGGCACAGGGCGTGCGGCGCGCAGTTGGGAGTGTTTTCACGCCATCGTCAGGGCGCTGAAGTCGCTGGACAACGACGAGACGCTGCTGGTGCAGTCGGGCAAGCCGGTGGGGATTTTCCGGACGCACGAGTACGCGCCACGGGTGCTGATCGCGAATTCTAACCTGGTGGGGCATTGGTCGAACTGGGAAAGATTCCGCGAACTGGAACGCGCCGGGTTGATGATGTACGGCCAGATGACGGCGGGATCGTGGATTTATATCGGCTCGCAGGGCATTATCCAGGGCACGTTCGAGACGTTCTCGGCGGCGGGCGAGAAGAGTCTCGGCGGCGAGCTGGAAGGGAAGCTGATTGTCTCGGGCGGCATGGGTGGCATGGGCGGAGCGCAGCCGCTGGCGGCCACCATGACGGGCGCGGCGTTTCTCGGCGTCGAGGTCGATCCGGAGCGGATCAAGAAGCGGCTGAAGACCGGGTATTGCGATTTCATGGTCACGTCGCTGGATGAGGCGCTGCGCATCCTGAAGAACGCGGTGCGCAAGAAGGAGAATGTGTCGGTCGGCCTGGTGGGAAATTGCGCTGACGTCATTCCTGAGTTGGCGGCGCGCGGCGTGGTGCCCGACATCCTGACCGACCAGACGAGCGCGCACGATCCGCTGAATGGATACATCCCGCAAGGGCTGACCGTGGAGCAGGCGGCGGAGTTGCGCGCGCGCGATCCCGAGAGCTACCAGGAGCGAAGTCTCGATTCGATCGCGCGGCACGTCCAGGGAATGCTGGCGCTGCAGAAGATGGGCGCGGTGACGTTTGACTACGGCAACAACATTCGCACCATGGCGTTCGAGCGCGGGGTGAAGAACGCGTACGACTTTCCGGGGTTCGTGCCGGCGTACATCCGCCCGCTGTTCTGCGAAGGTCGGGGGCCGTTCCGCTGGGTGGCGCTGAGCGGAGAAGCCAGCGACATTCACGTGACCGACGACCTGGTACTGGAACTTTTTCCCGACAACCGGATCTTGTCGCGCTGGATCAACCTGGCGCGGAAGCGCATCAAGTTTCAGGGGCTGCCGGCGCGGATCTGCTGGCTGGGATACGGCGAGCGGGCGCAGTTCGGGCTGGCGATGAACGAACTGGTGAAGAAAGGCAAGATCAAGGCGCCGATCGTGATCGGGCGCGATCACCTGGACACCGGGTCGGTGGCCTCGCCGTTCCGCGAGACCGAGGGGATGAAGGACGGCACGGATGCGGTCGCCGATTGGCCGCTGCTGAATGCGATGCTGAACACGGCGAGCGGCGCGAGTTGGGTCTCGATTCACAACGGCGGCGGCGTGGGCATCGGCTATTCGCAGCACGCGGGCCAGGTGACGGTCGCCGATGGAACCGATGCGATGGCGAAGCGGATCGAGCGCGTGCTGACCAACGATCCGGGGATCGGCGTGGCGCGGCACGTGGATGCCGGATACCAAGAGGCGATTGATTTCGCAAAGCGCAAGGACGTCAGAATTCCCATGCGCGGAGAAGGGAAGTAGGGCTTATGACGGCACAGGTTGGTACGGCAACGGGAGCGGCGGCGCTCACCTACGCCGAGCTTCTGAACCACGATGAGCAGGAAACCGGGCAGTGGCACGAGTGGTTTCGCGCGCATCCGGAGGCGCTGGACGCGAAGATGGAGCTGGCAATGATGCACGACGTTCGCGGCGTGCTGTTCCACATCTTCGCGGTCGAATTGCGCTATGCGGAGCGGCTGCGGGAAGGCGCGGAAACTCCTTACGACGTTTTGCCGAAGGGATCGGTGGACGAGATCTTCGGCATCGGGGCGGAGGCGCGGAAGAAGTTTCGCGAGTTCATGGCGCGCGCGACGGAAGCGGATTGGAACAAGGTGATCAGTTTCAAGACGCTGTCCATCGGAGAGTTCTCGGCGAGCAAACGCAAGTGCTTCGTGCACGCGTTCCTGCACGGGATGCGTCACTGGGCGCAACTGGCGACGGCGCTGCGGCTGCAGGGCACCAAGGCGGAGTGGCATCACGATTTCATGTTCACGAAGGCGATGGAATAGATGCCCGCGCTGCTGCTGACCAACATCGGCCAGCTCCTCACAATGCAAGGGCCGCCGGGACCGCGGCGCGGGCGCGAGCTGGGCGAAGTTGGATTGCTGGAAGACGCCGCGGTGCTCTGCCACGGCGGGAAAATTGTTTCGGTCGGCAAGCGGCGCGATGCGCAACGCGATTCCTGGCTGAAATCCCACAAGAAAAAGATTGAAGAGATTGATTGCCGCGGGGGCGTGGTGCTGCCGGGGTTCGTGGATTCGCACACTCATCCGGCATTCGCGGCGCCGCGGCTGGTGGATTTCGAAAAACGCATCGGCGGCGCGACCTATGAGCAGATCGCCGAGGCGGGCGGCGGGATTCGTTCCAGCGCGGAGGGCGTCCGGAAATCGGGCCGGGCGGCGCTGGCGGAGAAGATCCTGTCGGCGCTGAAGGAGATGGCAGCGCAGGGCACCACCACGGTGGAAGCGAAGTCAGGGTACGGGCTGAGCTTCGCGGCGGAAATGAAGTCGCTGGAAGCGATCCGCGAGGCGGCGCGGCAATGGCCGGGGACGGTGGCGCCGACGCTGCTGGGAGCGCACGTGGTCCCGCGTGAGTATCTCGACCGCCGCGAGGAATATGTGCGCGCGGTTTGCGAAGAGATGATCCCGCAGGCGGCGCGGCGACAGCTGGCGCGTTTCGTGGACGTATTTATCGAGCGCGGCGCATTCACGGAAACGGAAGCTGCCTTGATTTTCAAAGCGGCGCTGGAGAACGGGCTGGACACGCGCGCGCACGTCGGCCAGTTGTCAGCACCCGCCGAGGGGTTTCTGCCGTCGCTGGTGAATACGGTTGAACCGGCATCGCTCGACCACATGGATCATGTGTCGGACAGCGACATCAAGGAACTGGCAAAGCGCGATACGGTGGCGACGCTGGTGCCGGGCGCGAATTATTTCCTCGGCGTGGACGGCTACCCGCCGGCGCGAAAGCTGATTGATGCGGGCGTGCCGGTGGCGGTGGCGACGGATTACAACCCCGGCAGTTCGCCGACGAGCAACATGCAATTCGTGCTCTCGCTGGCGTGCACGCAGATGAAGATGACACCAGCCGAGGCGATCGCGGCGGCGACCATCAACGGCGCGCACGCGCTCCGCCTGGCGGACCGCAAGGGAAGCGTGGAGGCCGGTAAAGATGCGGACCTGGCGGTGTTCGGAGTCCGGGATTATCGCGAGATCGCGTACTGGTTCGGGTCGAACTTGTGTGGGATGACGGTGATGCAGGGCCACATCGGGGAACTTTAACCGGGGTACATCGTATCAACAATCATGCGCAGCTAACGCCCGCGCAGCGGGGCCGTCTATTCCTGTTTACAGCACTCTTTTGAGGTGGATCTTTCCCGGAGGCGAAATGAAGCGGTTGCTGAGTGTGGTTGCAGTGTTGCTGTTTATCGTGGGCGTGGGAAACGCACAAAGACTGCCCGGCGACGTGGTTCCGAGCCATTACCAGATCACGCTGGCGCCGGACCTGAAGGGCGCGACGTTCGAGGGCGAGGAGACGATCGAGGTCCGAGTGCTGAAGCCGACGTCGAACATCGTGCTGAATGCGGCCGAGATCAAGTTCGGAGACGTGACTGTCACCTCGGGCTCGGCGACGCAGACGGCGAAGGTGACCGCCGATGAAAAGTCGGAGATGGCGACACTGGCGCTGAGCAACGCGGTGCCGGCCGGTGCGGCGACGATTCGTATCAAGTTCGCCGGCACGCTGAACGATCAGCTCAGAGGCTTTTACCTGAGCAAGACCAAGCGGCGCAATTACGCCGTCACGCAGTTTGAAGCCACGGATGCGCGGCGGGCGTTTCCGTGCTTTGACGAGCCGGCGATGAAGGCGACTTTCGATCTCAGCGTCGTGGTGGACAAGGGCGACACGGCGATTTCCAACAGCAAAATTGTTGCCGATACGCCGGGTCCGGGCGAGGGCAAGCACACGCTGAAATTCGCCACCACTCCGAAGATGTCCACCTACCTGGTGGCGCTGGAAGTGGGCGACTTCCAGTGCCTGGAAGGCGGCGCCGACGGGGTCCCGATTCGCGTCTGCGCCACGCCGGACAAGAAGGAGTTGGGCAAGTTCGCGCTCGAATCGGCGGAGCACATCCTGAAGTTCTACGACCAGTACTACGGGATCAAGTATCCGTTCCAAAAGCTCGATCTGGTGGCGCTGCCCGACTTCGGCGCGGGCGCGATGGAAAACACCGGCGACATTACGTATCGCGAGGAGGCGCTGCTGCTGGATGAGCGGAGCGCCAGCGTGAATGACCGCAAAGGCGTTGCCGCGGTAACCGCGCACGAGATCGCGCACATGTGGTTCGGCGACCTGGTGACCATGCAATGGTGGGACGACATCTGGCTCAACGAAGGCTTTGCGACGTGGATGACGAACAAGCCGCTGGCGGCGTGGAAGCCGGAATGGAATATCTGGCCGGCACAGGGGCCGCTAGCGGTGGACGCGCTGAAATCCACGCGCCCGATTCACGTGAGCGGCAGCGAGTCCAATACGCCGGCGCAGATCGGGACGCTGTTCGACGGCATCGCGTACGGAAAAACCGCGGCGGTGCTGCGCATGCTGGAAAGCTGGCTGGGCGAGGAACCGTTTCGCAGAGGCGTGAATTCCTATCTTGAGAAGCATGCTTACGGTAACACCAGCGCCGCCGATTTTTGGAATGCGATGGCGAAGGCTTCCGGCAAGCCGGTGGACAAGGTGATGCCGACGTGGGTGGAGCAGGCGGGCGCGCCCATGGTGAGCGTGCAGGCGCAATGCACCGGGAACCAGACTACGGTCGAACTCTCGCAGGCGCGGTTCTTCAACGATCCGGAACTGCTGAAAGCCGGGAGTCCCGAGTTGTGGCAGATTCCGGTATGCATCAAGACGGCGGGCGCGCAGGCGCCGCGCTGCGAGTTGATGACCCAGAAGCAGCAGGCGTTCAAAGTGAATGGGTGCTCGCCTTGGGCATTCGTGAATGCCGGCGGCCGCGGATATTACTGGTCGGCGTACAGCCCGGCATTGACGGCAAAGCTGGCCGACGTTGCCGAGCAGGCATTGACGCCGCAGGAGCGAGTGTCGTTGCTCAATGACGAGTGGGCGCTGGCACGCGCCGGGCAGCATCCGATCGCACAATACCTGAGTCTTGCGCAGGGCATGCGCAACGACCACACGCGACAAGTGGTGCAACAGATCGCGGAGCGCGTGGCGTTCATGTCTGACAACCTGGTGGAGTCCGCCGACCAAAACGCTTTCCGCGCGTGGGTCCGCAATCAGTTCCGGCCGATGCTCAATGAGATTGGCTGGAAGGCGAATCTGGGCGACAGCGACGACGTCAAGAGCATGCGCGCCACCATCGTCCGCGCGCTCGGCGACAACGGCCGCGACCCGGAGGTCCTGCGCCAAATATCAGAGACGGCGCAGCAGTATATGAAGAACCCGGCTTCGGTGGATCCCAACCTGGGGGGACTGGCGGTGGAATTGGCCGCACTGAACGGCGACGCGAAGCTCTATGAGGAGTACGCGCAACGCATGTCGCAGGCCAAGACGCCGCAGGAGTTGTACACGTATATGGAAGCGCTCGCGCGTTTTCCGCAACCGGAGCTGGCGCAACGGACGCTGGACATGATGATGTCGCCGGAGACCAAGGCGCAGGACATGTTCCGCGGATTCTTCGGACTGTTCGAAAATCCGGAGACACGCGATCTGGCGTGGACCTACTACAAAACGCACTGGCCGGAGATTCAGAAAAAGGTTGGCGCCTCGCTGGGGTTCGGATTCGGCGGTCTGGCAGGCGTGTTCTGCAGCGAGCAAGCCAAGCAGGACGTGCAGCAATGGTTCGCGCAACATCCCGATCCGGGCGGGCCACGGGCGCTGCGGCAGGGACTGGAACGGCTGGACACGTGCGTGCGCATCCGCAACACACAGGGTCCGAACCTCGCATCGTGGCTGAAGGGGCACGCCGGCGCGGCGGCGCAATAAATCTGGATTCGTATGCGAACCGCAGATGGCGCGCGGCAGCGTCGTGGCGCCGTTTGCGGTTCTTGTTGTTGGGTCGGATTTGAGGGATTCGGGCACGATTGTTACAATGAGAGTTCCGGACGCTAACCTGTCGCGGCCTGAGCGCCGCCTCTCCTGTGAACTCCGGATACGAGCGTGGCCAGGTAGCTCAGATGGTAGAGCGCAGCCCTGAAAAGGCTGGCGTCGGCGGTTCGATTCCGTCCCTGGCCACCACATTTCAACGACTTATCCCACTCCACTCCGCTCGAAGGTCCGTTTCAATCGGACCTGTATCGGACCTCAAACCGGACCTCAACAAAAATTCGCGGAAGCTGGAGTTTGCCTACGATGAACCTCATCGACTATTTCGAACAGCACCGCCCGAAAACGTACATCACGGAGTGGCACAGCCGGCAAGTCTGCCGCGCGTTGCAGCAGGCCTACGAATCTAGACAGAACCTCATCATCGAGTCGATGCCTCGGAGTGGCAAGTCGGAGCAGGTCAACGTGTTTGCGCCTGCATGGTGGCTGGAGTCGCATCCCGATGCGACGTTCGGCTTGGTCTGCTCGGAGGACGGGCTGGCCGGCAAATTCGTCTCCGGCACACGTCGGTTGTTGGCCGACAAATACGAGATGGAGATAGACCGCACGAACGAGTTCAAGATTCGCGGCACGCGGTCACTGGATCTGAGCTACACAGGGCGCGGCATTCACTCCAATTTGTCGGGCCGTGGCTTCGATGCCGTAGTTTTCGATGACGTTTTGAAGAGCGGCTCGGACGCCCAGAGTGAAAACATCCGTGAGCGACTGTGGACTGATGTTTGCTCGGCCGCAATCAACCGCCTCTCGCCCTCCGGCATCGAAGACACGTTGTATTACCGCTGTGAGTGCAAAGGCTTCTTTCCGCGGATGAAACATGCCGTGATTTCGACCTTCACATCACGCCGCGGCGACGATGGCCATCGTGTCTTTTCTGTCCCTGCTCTGGTCGCTCCGTATGCCGGCACCATGACTGCCGTTTATGGGTGGTATCCCGACCGCTACGGCGCCAAGGATGGTTTTCGAATGGGCAACTACAGCGTGCTGGGGTATGTGGGCGGAAACATCGCCCTTGAATTCCTCTATGGCGGACCACACTCTTTGCTTTCCCGCATGCACTTAAGCAATCGGCACGGAGCGCCAGATTCTCGTTCGCAGCCCTGATCGGCCTCCAGTAGGTGCGAGTGGCGCGGCAGTTGCAGTACGAGCCGGGAACGCTGCTGGTGATGGATCGCGGCTACAACGACTATACCTGGTTTGCCGACCTGAGCCGGCAGGGGGTGTACTTCGTCACCCGTCTGAAGGACAACGCCGACTACATCGTC
>JAIQFT010000074.1 GCA_020073185.1 Terriglobia bacterium | reverse complement strand
GCTTCGATAGACGCGGTAACCCGGCCACCCCAGAATCTTCGTCCACTCACTGTCGCTCATCCCGCCGAGCGTACCGCCAAACCGCTACTCTGGAATCCAGTAAATCCACGAGTTTTTCAGATTCCTGCGCAGAGCCGTATTCTGATAGAGGTCCCGGAGATCGTCTTCGCCGTATACCTTGTCGGGAAGCTCCGCCAGATCAAGCTCCATTATCGTCAACTTGAACAGGCGTTCACCTTGGCGCAGCCGGACAGTCTTTATCGAACTGTTACGAATCCCCCAATTCAGGCTTCCCTTGTAACCAACATCCACCTTGGTAGAAGCGAACAAGAAGCCCTCGCGCATCATGGTGGTTGTCGGCGTAATCCACGCGAACATTCCCTGTGGTCTGCCCTCAAGGCCATTCTTGCTGAAATCAAGCTTCTCTAGCGACTCAACGGTAACAAAGTCTCCGGGGTCGATCTCCAGATAGTATCCATCAGGAATTTCGACTTCTTCTCCCGTCGAATCGAAACGCGCTTTATGGCCTAGCCGTATCTCATAGCTGTTGACTCGAACGCACTCCTCCGAACCTCCTAGAATCGCGGATCCTAGGAGTTTCTTGATCTCTCGGTCGGGAAGTACTCTTGCCATTACGGGAACCGACTCTAACATACAGCCCTCACGGTGCGCATGATGCCGCTAAAGTGTTCTATATCCAGAATATGAACCAAATTGGGAACTTCGGCTGTGAATAGGATAATTTCGATAGAATGTGCTTGTTTTCAACCACTTGGGTGTTTCTGCCCGCCGCCGCGCAGGCAGCGCGCAGATTTCCGGCGTTGCTGCTTACCATTCCGCCTACGCCACGTCTAAAGCACTGGCAGTGAATTGATTGGCTCCGATTGTAAAAGGCCGTACAGGGGAGAATCCCGAGATTGGCGTGCCAAGTGCAGAGCGGAGCAGACGTGGAGCGGAACCCATGCCGGCGGAAGCGACAGCAGTCCCATTTCCGGGCGGCGAACTAAAACGCGTGGAGCAGGTTCGCAATCACGAACCGTGGTCCAGTCGGGGGCGCATGGCAGCGGGCGGAATCCGTCGGGTGGATGATACGATCCTGATCCGCGAGGCGCAGGCGGGCAACCGCGGCGCCTTTGAGGAGCTGGTGCGGCAGTACGACCAGGCGGTGCTTCGCCTGGCGCTGCATCTGACCGGTTCCGAATCCGACGCGCAGGACGTCTACCAGGAAGCGTTCCTGAAGGCGTATCGCTCGGTCGGGAAATTCCGCTTCGAGTGCTCGTTCTACACCTGGCTGTACCGCATCGTGACCAATCTCTGCCTCGACCACCTGCGCAAGAAACAAGTACGCAAGGAAGACGCGCCGGTGGCAGCCGACTGCGACGGCGAAGAGTACAGCATCATTGACCAGGTGGCCGACGAGCGCGCGCACTTCAACCCGGAGCAAGACCTGATGCGGCGTGAACTGGGAGCGCGCATCAACTCCGCCCTGAAAAAACTCTCCGGGCGCGAGCGCATGGTTTTTGAATTGAAGCACTACCAGGGGCTGAAGCTGCGCACCATCGGTGAGATGCTGAACACCACCGAGGAGACGGCGAAGAACACGTTGTTCCGGGCCACGCAGAAGCTGCGCGCGACCCTGGCGGAAATGAGATGACGGTATGAACTGCGATTGGGTAAAGGCAAACATCACGTTGTTCGTTTATGACGAGTTGGCCGATGACAGCCGCTACGAACTGGAGCAGCACGTAGCGCGCTGCGGGGCCTGCGCGGCCGAGCTGGAAACGATGCGCGCCTTCCGCAAAAACATGTCGGCGGCGCCGCAACTGGAGCCCACGGCCAACCTGCTGGCCGCCTCGCGCATGCGTTTGCAGGAGGCGCTGGAAACCGCAGAGCAGCACCGCGGCTGGCGTCTGCTCGATCCCATGGCCTGGCTGCGGCAGATGAAGTTCTCGCCGGCGCTGGCGGCGGTCCTGCTGATTGTTGGATTCGCCGGAGGGATCGGAACGGCGTGGCGGATCGTCCCGCGCGTAGGATCGACGATCACAGGCGGCGGAACGGCTCCGGCGGAAGCCTCCATTGCCGGGATCCGCGAGATCACGCAGCTTCCGGGCAGCGACCAGGTGGAAATCAAGTACGACACCACCGTGCCGCAGAAGCTGGAAGGCTCGCTCAACGATCAGCGCATCCAGCAGTTGCTGCTGTTCGCGGCGCGCAACAACTACAACCCGGGTGTCCGTCAAGATTCGGTCAATCTGCTGTCGCAGAGGCCGGACGAGGCGCACATCCGCCAGACGCTGGAGTCGTCCCTGCTGTACGACACCAACCCCGGCGTGCGGCTGAAGGCGCTGGAATCGCTGGGACCGTATGTCACCGAGGACACCGGGGTGCGCGATGCCGTTCTGCAAGCTTTGCAGAACGATACCAACCCGGGAGTACGCGCCGAGGCCATCCACTTCCTGGGGCCGGTGCGCGCCGACGGCAGCGTGCGGCGGGTGCTGCAGAAGCTGGCGGCAGAAGACCGGAGCGAGTTCATCCAACAGCAGGCGAGCCGCGTGCTGGCTTCCTTGCCGGAGATAGATTGATATATGGACTGGCCACTGACCACTGGCCACAGAGTAGTGTTATGAGGAGATTGGAGAACCGAAGTGAAACGCACTCGTAGATTCGCGCTACTGGCGGCGGTCATGATCATGGCCGAATTGCCGATGTTCGCGCAAAACCTCACTGCCGACACGCGGGTATACCGCGATGGCGGTTCCTGGGTGGAGGAAATCAGCGGCACGATCGCCGCGCCCACGGCGTTGCAGATCACCACTGACATGGGATCGATCAGCGTGCAGGGCGGAGCGCAGAAAGACGTGACGTACATTATCCGCAAGCGCGTCCACAGCGGCACGGAAGAGGCTGCCCGGCGCGACCTGGCGGGCTTTCGCGCGAGTGCCGCCCGGCGCGGTGACACGGCGGTAATCGACGGCAATACGGAGCGGCGCCACGGACGGCTGTCGGTGGAATTCCGTATCCAAGCGCCTCGCGACCTGCAGCAGGTGCGCGCCAACACCGAAGGCGGCAGCCTGAGCATTAGTAACCTCGCGGGTCGGGTGGCGGCGCAATCGGGCGGTGGCAGCATTTCGCTGAGCGACATCGCTGGCGAACTTTCCGCCGATACCGGCGGCGGCAGCATTGAGGTGACAAATTCCACCAACATGCTCAACCTGCGCACCGGCGGCGGCAGCATCAAGATCACGGGATCGAAGGGCAAGGTGAACGCCAGCACCGGCGGCGGTAGCATCAGCGTCGGCGGAGCGTCGGAAGCGGTGACGGTGTCCACCGGCGGCGGGAGCGTGCAGGTGCAGCAGTGCGGGTCAGATCTGTTGGTTTCGACCGGCGGCGGCAGCATCAGCGTCGGCGACGTCGGCAAGGCGAAGCTGGACACCGGCGGGGGCAGCATAAAACTGACTTCGGCGCGCGGGCCCGTGATTGCCAACACCGGCGGCGGCAGTATCGAGCTATGGAAGCTGATGCAGGGGGCGCGGGCGGAAACCGGCGCCGGGCCGATCACCGCGGAATTTCTCGGCATGAGTACGGACTCCACGCTGCAAACCAGCGTGGGTGACATCATCGTGTACATCGGGGCGCAGGCGAAGATGACGGTGAAAGCGACTCTCCACATGGCCAACGGCCATCAGATCCGCTCCGACTTCCCCGAGCTGAAGATCTCCAGCAATGGCGGCGAGTACGGCCCGAAGAATTTTTATGCCCAGGGCTCGCTGAACGGCGGAGGCCCGGTACTCAAGATCCTCACCATGTCGTCGAACATCGAGTTCCGGCGCGCGAAGTAAAGAAGAAGTCGGGCAGGCGGAATCCATTCCGCCGCCACAAGTGGAGGGGGCAAGGGAGACAGAGGATATGACTAGGGTCATGCAAATCGCAGTAGTAAGCATCGCGCTGGGCGCGATGGCCGCGGCACAGGCAAGGCCGGCGCCAGCCCCCGCGCCGGTGGTCAAAGCCCGCCCGGCGGTGGCGGCAGCGGCTAAGCCGGTCAGGACAAGCTCCTATCTCGGGGTTGATATCCGCAGCGTGATTCCCGAGCGGGTTGCTGCCCTGAAGCTCAAAGAAGCTCGCGGCGTGGAAATCACGCTGGTAGACCGCGACGCTCCCGCGGGCAAAGCCGGCCTGAAAGAGCACGACGTCATCCTGTCATTCAACGGACGCAATATTCAGAACAGTGAAGAGCTGCGCAAGCTGATCCGTGAGACGCTGCCGGGACAGACGGTGGAACTGGGCATCAGCCGCGACGGCCAGCCGATGACGTTGAAAGCGGAATTAGCGGACCGGCACAAGCTGGCGATGGAGCACTCGAATACGATCGTAATTCCGAAGATTCGGATTCAAATTCCGGAGATGGACCTATCGAGGATCGCCGTGCTGCAGTATCAGCGGCGTAATGGGGTGATGGTGGAAAACCTGACGCCGCAGTTAGGCGAGGCCTTCGGGGTCAAGAACGGTGACGGCGTAATGGTGCGTTCGGTGGACCAAGGCAGCGCAGGCGAAGCGGCAGGTCTGCGCGCCGGAGATGTGATCGTGCGCATCGGCAATGAGCCCGTGGCCGACACCTCCGAGTGGAACCGGCTGATGCGCGAGCAGAAAGCCGGACCGGTGCCCTTGGGGATCGTGCGCGAAAAACGGCAGCAAACGCTTTCGCTGACGGTGCCGGAAGCAAAGCATGAGCAGTCGTTCGCGATCTTCGGCATGGGCGACTCGGACTGGGAGGATTACAAGAACGAAATGCTCGAGTTGCATCGGGTGCGGCCGGAAGTCGAGCGCGCCCTGCGCGAAGCACAGGAAAAAATGCAGCGCGCGCTGGAACGCAGCCGGCGCGAATTCGAGCGCAGCCAGCGCGAGACCGAGCGGGCGCAGCGCGACGCACAAAGGGCCCAGCGGGAAGCTGAACGGGCGCAGGAGCAGGCGCAACGCGAAGCTGAGCGGGCGCAGGAGCGGGCGCAGCGGGAACAGGAGAAAGCTCTACCGCCGGAACAGGCTCCGGAAGCTCCTAAGCCGCCGACCCCTCCCCAATAGGCTTCAGTCGTCAGTCGTCAGTCTTCAGGCCGCGCGTGATCGCGGCCCTATTTATGGGAAAAAATTCAAACGGTACTCGCCAGTCCTGATCCGGCAAGCTGCACGCGGTTGCGCCCCGCCTGCTTGGCAACGTAGAGCGCGACGTCGGCCGCCTTCACCAGCTCGTCGCGGGTCTTGCCGTTGCCGGGGAAGCTGGCGACACCGGCGCTGATGGTCACCGACCGCGGCACGCCGGGAAACGACCAACCCTCCACCATCTTGCGCAGCTTTTCCGCGACGGCGTGCGCATGTTCGCCGGAGGTCTGAGGCGCCAGGATGACGAACTCCTCTCCCCCGTAGCGGCAGGCGATGTCCGGCTTGCGCAGGTTCTGGGCAAAGATAGTGGACACCTGGCGCAGGGCTTCGTCGCCCAGCAGGTGGCCGAACTCGTCATTCAGCTTCTTGAAATTATCAATGTCAATCATGATCACCGAGAGCTCGTTCTGATAGCGCTGGGCGCGCTCGATCTCCTCGGCGATCCTCATCTCGAAGTAGCGGCGGTTGAAAATGCCGGTGAGGCCGTCCACGTAGGCCAACTGCCGGACTCTCTCGAAGTAGCGCGCGTTCTGGATGGCGGCAGCGCAAATGTCGGCCACCGACTCCAGCGGCTGCGCGTCGGCGGGAGAAAATGCATTTGCCTGCGCGCTCTCCACCGCAAGTACGCCCAGGGTTTCCCCCAGCGAGATCAGCGGCAGGCACATCTCCGAGCGTGTCTCATCGAAACCGGGCACATAGCCCTCCACCTGCCGGACGTCGCTTTCCGTGACCGGCTTCCCGCAGGCGATGGCGCGCGCACACAAGCCGGTTCCGCGCGGCAATTCGCTGCCGGTTTCGATGCGCGGCGTCAGCTTGCCTTGGTGCGCCCGCACCACCAGGGCGCCGTCGTCCAGCAGCAGCATGCCGACGTGGTCGACGGGGAAAGACTGCAGGATGAACTCGCAGGATTTGTGCAATAGTTCATTAATGTCCAGCGCCGCGGTGGTTTGGCGCGCGATGGCGTTGATGGCCTCCAGTTGCCGCGCTTTGCGCTGCTCGTTGGAGTACAGCTTGGCGTTCTGCAGGGCGATGGAGGCCTGGGTGGAAAACAGGGTCAGCAGGTCGATGGTTCCAGGGTCGAAAAACTCTTCTTTGTCGCTCTGGCAATCGAGCACGCCCACCACCTCGTCGCGCACGATCAGCGGCACCGCCAACTCCGACCTGGTACTCGGGATGGACCTGATGTAGCGCGGGTCCTCGGCCACGTTGGGTGCATAGATGGGGCGCTTGAGCTTGGCCGCCGTGCCAACCAACCCCTCACCCAGCGAGAGGGCCATCTCTTCGCTTTCTTTGTTCCAGCCAACGTGGGTGCGCACTCGCAGCCGGCGCGTTTCCGGGTCGAGCAGCAACACCGCGACGTGGCGGAGATGGAAGTAATCGCGCAGGATGGAGATGATCTGGCTGAGCACCTCGTCCAAGTCGAAGGTGGAGATCACCGCCTGGCTGGCATCGTAGAGGATGGCAATCTTTTGCATGCGCTAGCGCCCGGGAGTGCGCGGGAGCCCATCCGATCCGGGGAGAGCGGTCAGTGTAACAGCATCAGTGCTGGCGGCGGCGCACTTTTACAATCAGTTCGATCACACCAAAAGCCAATAGGCAGACCCAGAAATCAATCAACAATCCGAAATCCAGGCGCGCGATGCCGTGGCGTCCGGCGGGCGGCAGCAGGGGCATGAGCAGCAGAAAATAAATCGCGTTTCCCACCACTACCGCGATCAGAGCCTTCAAAATTCTGGCGAGCACTCCTGTGTTTGATGCCAGCGCTTAGCTTTTAGGTCTGAGCTATCGGCGCTCGGATTGCGCCTGTTATGGCCGCGAAATCGCCATCATCAGAAGCCCCTGGACCTTTGCCCAATCGTCGGTTTCGCGGTTGAACTCGTTTTCCCTGCGCTGGTCAGAAAATCGCGGGTCTATCAGCAAGAGTGAGAGGATGGCATACTGCCGCATCCCGCTGTAGTAGCGAGTTTCATTGAAGATCGCTCCGTACAACACGTAGACGTTTGATTTCCACTCGATGAGCGGAGCATGTTGATCCAGCAGAGCGCCGATGATGCGGGCAGAGTTAATAGAGCTTTGTGGGACATACTCCGCACTAACCACGATGGGCCGGCCGTCGCTCAAAAGATGCCGTCCCTGCAACTTGGCACCAAGTTCCTTCAACGACAAGGGTCTTGCGAGCACTGCGTCTTCCAGGGCAGAGTCCTTTCCGCAGCACACCGCTTTGTCGTGGAGGACTGTCTCCAGCGCCGTTGCGAGCACCACGGATGAGTCAGTCGAAGACGCCGTTAGCGCTGGCAGATTGGTGACGCGAACCTCTTGCTTGGGGTGAAACCATAGGATTGAGTCCGATGGTTCAATTTGTCCGGGCGCCAGGCAAGAAACGGAGATCAAGAATGCGGAAAGGCAGAGAATATGGAGCCTTGCCACAGTACACCTCCCACCGCAACCTTCTCTAACTCTGGACTGACTCAGGACCGTAGCACAACCCAGAAAGGCTAGCCAGCTCAACGCCTGGTCAGTTCTTGTGCGAATGCTCGTATCTCTCTTGCTACAATCGCGGTCGCTCATGGAGCCGATCGTTCTCTCGTTCGAAGACGCGCGGCGCCGCGTCGAGCAGGCCGCCTCCGAGGTGCATACGCCGGAGGCTGAAGAGTGTCAACTGTTGCGCTGCGGCGGGCGCGTGCTGGCGGAAACCGTGCTCGCCGACCGCGATTTCCCGCCCTTCCCGCGTGCCACGCGCGATGGATATGCTCTGCGCGCCGCCACTGTCGCCACGGTTCCGGCCCGCCTAAAGCTGGTGGGCGAAATCCGCGCCGGAGGGCCGCCGCAGTCGCTGGAAATCCACGAGCGCGAGTGTGTCGAAATCATGACCGGCGCGCCCGTGCCCGGCAGCGCCGACGCTGTGGTGATGGTGGAACACACGTCCCGCACGGGCGGCACGGTCGAGATCCAGCGCCGTGTCGTCGCCGGAGAAAATATCGTCCCGGCGGGCGCTGAAGCCAAGCGCGGCGACGCGTTGCTGCGATCCGGGACGCGCCTCAGTCCCGCGGCGGTCGCCGTGGCCGGATCGTGCGGGCGTCGCGAATTACACGTCTTCAAGCGCCCGCGGGTGGCGATTCTGTCCACCGGGGACGAGTTGGTGGACATCGCGGCCGTACCCGCCGCCAACCAGATCCGCAATTCAAACAGCTACTCGCTCGCCGCACAGGTGAACGCCGCGGGTGGTGTGCCGGTCGTACTGCCGATCGCGCCCGACGAAGTGCGCCAATTACGACGCCTCGTGCAGGAGGGACTGGCCAGCGAGCTGCTGCTGATGTCCGGCGGCGTGAGCATGGGCAAGTACGACCTGGTCGAACAGGCGCTGCACGAATTGGGCGCGGAATTTTTCTTTACCGGCGCTCAGATCCAGCCCGGACGCCCGGTAGTCTTCGGGCGCGCACCCGCACGCAGCGGAGCACAGCCGACCTACTTCTTTGGCTTGCCTGGAAACCCGGTGTCGACGATGGTGTGCTTCGAGTTGTTCGCGCGCGCCATGGTGGAAGCGCTCGGTGGCGCCAAGGCGCACAAGATGATGTTCACGCAGGCGCGCCTGAAGTCCGATGTGAAGGTCAAGACCGGGCTAACGCGCTTCCTGCCGGCGATCCTCAGCGGCGAATACGAGCGCACTGAGGTCGAACTAGTGAGGTGGCAAGGGTCCGGCGACATGGCCGCCACCGCGCGCGCCAACTGCTACCTGGTGGTCCCGCCCGATCGCGAGAAGCTTGCTGCCGGAGAGATGGTGTCCATCCTGCCGGCGGAATGAATTCCGCCGCCCCACAGGTACTTTGGCGCCCTTTCGCGCCGGCGCCGGCGGGACTAGGATGGTGCTGTGGACGAGAAAAAGCTTTTCTGGCTCATCTTCATCATCCTGAGCCTGATCGCCGATTTCGCGCTGCCGCTGATCTGGGGCGTGCTGGCGACCATCCCCATCCTGTTTTTCAGTTGGTGGGTGGTGTACCGTAGCGGGTGGATAAGCTGATTGCAGAATTGACGAATTGAAAGAGATCACTCTGTTCGCGTTGCACTACAATTCCGGCTTCAATCCTCCCGTAAATACTAATAGCTAATGGCTAAGAGCCTCTCGCACTACGACAAGTCCGGCCGCGCCAAGATGGTGGACGTCTCACAGAAGGAGGCGACCAAGCGCGAAGCCGAGGCCACGGCATTCGTTGCCATGTCGCCCGCGGTGATGAAGGCGCTGGCCAGGAACCCCAAGGGCGATCCGCTGGAAGTATCGCGCGTGGCGGGAATCATGGCCGCCAAACGCACGTCGGAACTAATCCCGATGTGCCATCCGCTGCCGCTCAGCTTGGTTGACGTGCAGGCGGACGTGCGGCAGAATGGCGTCGCCATCGTCTCCAAAGTAACCACGACCGCGGTCACCGGCGTCGAGATGGAAGCGCTGGTGGCGGCCAGTGTAGCTGCTCTGACCGTGTACGATATGTGCAAGGCGCTGGACAAGGGTATCGAGATCCGCGAAGTCAGGTTGCAGAGGAAAAGCGGCGGCAAGAGCGGGGAATGGAGTAGACGGTCCGCGGTCGACGGTCAACGACGAAAGCCCAAGCAGAAATGAACTGCGCTGGCCGCGTTCACCAGCGACAAACGAGTCCTCATGCCATCCAATGTCAAAGTCCTGCTGGTGGATGACAACCCCATGGTGCTGGGGATGCTGCGCCAGGCGCTTGCCCCGATGGCGAACATCAGCACCGCGGGCGACGGCGCCGACGCGTTGCTGAAGATCATTGACGAGCCCTTTGACCTGATCATCAGCGACCTCCAGATGGCCGGCATGGACGGCCGAGCCCTGTTCGACAAGATCAAGGCGCGCGCATCGACCGCCCGCATTCCCTTCATCCTGATAGCCAGCAAGGGTGACATCGACGAAAAACTGAAGGTGCTTCAGGACAAGGTCGAGGACTTCATCGAGAAGCCTTTCTTTGTGAAGGAGGCTGCAGGGAAGATCAAGCGCATCATTGACAAGATCGCGCTGGAGAAACTGGCCAAGGAAGCCCCCACCGCCGACGGCAAGCTGCGCGGCAGCCTGGCGCAAATGAACGTTATTGACCTGCTGCAATCGCTCGACCTCGGCCACAAGAGCTGCCTGCTCACCCTCACCAACGATGGCGACCGCTGCGAACTTTACTTCACCGAGGGTCAGATCAATCACGCCGTGTACGGCGCGCTCAAGGGCGACGATGCGGTGTACAAGGTCCTGGGCTGGAGCGGCGGCAACTTCCAGATCGACTTCAACGGTACCAGCGACCAGCAGACAACGTCGCGATCTACCCAGGGCCTGCTCATGGAAGGCCTGCGCATGCTGGACGAGGCGGGCAGAGAAGCGGAAGATAACGTGCTGGAGGCGTAGGTTGGCTCGGGGCAGATCAACGCGCCCGCGCTCCTGCGACCTTTCTTACATGCGTTCATCTGCGTTAATCTGCGGCAAATGACCTTCACCGCTGCCGTTTTGACCATTAGTGATTCGTCGGCTGCCAAACGACGCGGAGACCTGTCCGGACCCGCGGTGCGCGGAGCGCTGGAAGCAAAGGGATTTCGTGTGGTTGCGGCCTGCGTCGTGAAAGACGATCAGCCCGACATCGAAGTTGCGCTCATGGAGATGTGCCACCAGGCGCAACTGGTGGTCACCACCGGCGGCACCGGGATTGCCGAGCGCGACGTTACTCCGGAGGCCACGCGTTCGGTTGCCGATCGGATTGTGGATGGCGTAGGCGAGCGCATGCGCGCCGAGGGCAGCAAGAAGACACCGCTGGCAGCGCTCAGCCGCGGCGTGTGCGCGGTGCGCGGCAAGTCGCTCATCCTGAATTTGCCCGGCAGCCCGTCGGCGGCCACCGAGTCGCTAGCCGCCGTGATCGACATCCTGCCGCACGCGCTGGACCTTTTGGCGGGAAAGACAACTCATTAGCCACAGAGGGCACTGCGGAAGAGCCGAAAAACAAAATCATTGATGATTCTCGATTTGGCGATGCGCCTCAGCCCGCAACCAATCGGCGATCGACAACCGCCAATCAAGAGTGTTTTGCTTTCCTCTGTGCCCTCTGTGGCAAAATCCCCGGGTGCCCGCTGGTAGAATTTCAACCTTGCACACCTTAAGCAATCTTTTGGGCCGCTGGTCCGTCTTTCTCTGGACGCTGCTGAAGCCGCTCGGGTCGTGGGGTGTGTTTGCCATTGCGGCGATCGACGCGGCGGCGGTTGGACTGCCGCTGGACCCGGTGGTCGGCGGCTACGTGTACCGGCATCCCAACCGCCTCTGGCTTTACGTTCTCATGGCGTCTGCCGGTTCGGCGCTGGGTAGCCTCATTATTTATGCCGTCGGCTACGAAATGGGCGAGCTGGTGCTGGAGAAGCGAATGGGCGCCGCCAAGTTTGCGCGCATGCGGGAGCGCTTCGAGCGCCACGAGTTTCTTGCGCTCATGCTGCCCGCCATGATGCCGCCGCCGTTTCCCTTCAAGCTATTCGCGCTCTCCGCCGCAGCTTTCGAGATGCACTTCAGCCACTTCCTGATCGCCATCTTCGCGGGGCGCGTGGCGCGGTTCCTCATCCTGTCCGTGCTGGTGCTGAAGTTCGGGCCGCGGGCGGTGACGCTCGCCGCTGACCTCCTCGGTACCCATCTGGATCGGTTGCTAATCGGGCTGGCGCTGGCGGCGATCATCGCCGCGGTTTTCTGGTGGGTGATGACGAACCGACGGGCTACTGCACGGCTCACAAGCAAACAAAACGCCACGAATCACACGGATTCCCACGGATTGTAATTACTGAATCCGGGGGCTCCGGGCCGATCCGTGGCTGCTCTCTGCCTATTTCACCCTGCTGCCGGTGGTCTGACCGGCCACCGTGGTCCGCCCGGTGCTGACCGCCTCGGGCTTTTGCTTGCCGGCCAGCAGGTGCCGGAGCACGAATGGCAGGATGCCGCCGTGCTTGTAGTAGAGCGTCTCCTGCGGCGTGTCGATGCGCAGGCTGACCTTGAACTCGGTTACGGTGCCCTCCGGTTGCCTGACGCGAACCGTCACTTTTTGCCCCGGCTTGTAGTTGTCAATCAGCTCGCGCAGGCCGGTGATCTCGAAGGTCTCCTCGCCGGTGAGCCCCAGCGATTCGTGATCGTCGCCGGGGACAAACTGCAAGGGCAGTACGCCCATGCCCACCAGGTTGGAGCGGTGAATGCGCTCGAAGCTCTCCGCGATTACCGCGCGCACGCCCTGCAGCATCGGCCCCTTCGCCGCCCAGTCGCGGGACGATCCCGAACCGTACTCCTTGCCCGCCAAGATGATCAGCGGCACGCGCTCATCCTTGTACTTCATGGCGGCGTCGAAGATGGTCATCTCTTCGCCGTCGGGCAGGTGACGCGTGAAACCGCCTTCGCGATTCGGTACCATCTTGTTGCGCAGCCGGATGTTGGCAAACGTGCCGCGCATCATGACCTCGTGGTTGCCGCGCCGCGAGCCGTAGGAGTTGAAGTCCTTCACCTCCACGCCGTGCGCGACGAGGTACTTGCCCGCCGGGCTGTCCGGCTTGATCGAACCCGCCGGCGAGATGTGGTCGGTGGTCACGCTGTGCCCGAGCACGGCCAGCACGCGCGCTCCGGTGATGTCGTTCACCTCGGGCGAGTTCAATCCCATGCCTTCGAAGTACGGCGGGTCCTTGATATAGGTGGAATTCGGGTCCCAGGCAAAGGTCTCACCCGCCGGAACATCCAGCGACTGCCAGCGCTCGTCGCCCTTGTAAACATCGGCGTAGCTGCCGCGGAACATGGCACCGTCGATACATTGCGCGATGGCGTCGCCCACTTCCTTCGAGGTCGGCCAGATATCCCGCAGGTACACCGGGTTGTCCTGCCGATCGCGCCCCAGCGGCTCTTTTCCCATGTCAATATCGATGCGTCCGGCAAGCGCATAGGCGACCACCAGAGGCGGCGACATCAGGTAGTTGGCGCGGACCTCGGAATTGATTCGGCCCTCGAAGTTGCGGTTGCCACTGAGCACGGAGACCGCCACTAGGTCCTTGCCGTTGATAATCTCGGAAACCTCCGCCGGCAACGGTCCCGAGTTTCCGATGCAAGTAGTGCAGCCGTAGCCGACCAAGTTGAAGCGCAGCTTGTCGAGATACGGCGTCAGCCCGGCCTTCTTGTAGTACTCGGTTACCACCTTGGAGCCCGGCGCGAGCGAGGTCTTCACCCATGGCTTGGTCGCAAGCCCACGCTCCACTGCCTTCTTGGCCAGGATGCCGGCGGCCAGCATCACCGACGGATTCGACGTGTTGGTGCAGCTCGCGATGGCCGCAATGACCACGCTGCCGTTACGCAGTTCCTTGCGCAGGTCCGCCATCACCGGCTTGTCGACCGAGGGAGCTTCCGCATCTTCGACGCCGACCGCGGTGCTGCCGCCCTCGCCTTCGAAGCGGCCGATCTGTTTATCGCCACTCTTGCTGCCGGGGCGCATGAGCGTCGGCAGCACTTGCCGGAATCCGTCGGGAACCTTGGCCAGCGTGACACGGTCCTGCGGGCGCTTCGGCCCGGCGACACTGGGCTCGATCGACCCGAGGTCGAGTTGCAGGTTGGTGGAGTAGGTTGCTTCTGGGGAATCGGGTGTGTGGAACAGCCCCTGCGCCTTGCAGTACACGTCCACCAGCGCGATCTGCTCCTCACTGCGTCCGCTGAGGCGCAGGTAATTCAGCGTTTCGTTGTCGATGGGGAAGATGCCGCAGGTGGCGCCGTACTCCGGCGACATGTTGCCGATGGTGGCGCGGTCGGCCAAGGCCAGGGTGTGCATCCCCGGCCCGTAGAATTCGACGAACTTGCCAACCACGCCCTCCCGCCGCAGCATTTCCGTGATCGTCAGCACCAGGTCGGTGGCGGTCGCGCCCTCGCTCAGTTTGCCGGTCAGCTTCACGCCCACAACCTGGGGGATCAGCATCGAGACCGGCTGGTCCAGCATGGCGGCCTCGGCTTCAATTCCGCCCACGCCCCATCCCAGCACGCCCAGGCCGTTGATCATGGTGGTATGGGAGTCGGTGCCGACGAGTGTGTCCGGATACGCCAGCGGCCGGGTGCCGTTGCGTGCCGGACCGACAAACACCACGCGCGCCAGGTACTCCAGGTTCACCTGGTGCACGATGCCGGTGTCCGGGGGCACGATTTTCAGGTTCTCGAATGCGCCCTGGCCCCAGCGCAGGAAGGCGTAGCGCTCCTTGTTGCGCTGGAACTCCAAGTCGGCGTTCACCTGGAACGCCCACTTGGTGCCGAACTCATCCACCTGCACCGAGTGGTCAATCACCAGCTCGGCGGGCGAAATTGGATTGATGCTCGCCGGGTCGCCGCCCAGCTTCCTCATCGCCTCGCGCATGGCCGCCAGGTCCACCACCGCGGGCACGCCGGTGAAGTCCTGCAGGAGAACGCGGCTGGGCGTGAAGGCGATCTCCTTCACCGGCTGCGCCTTGCCATCCCAGGCGGCCAGCGAGCGGATGTCGTCCGCCTTGACGGACTTTCCGTCTTCGGTGCGCAGCAGGTTTTCCAGCAGGATACGAAGCGAGAAGGGCAGGTGTCGGGTCGAGATACCCTGCTTGTCGAGCGCGTCCAGGCGAAAGATGTCGTATTCCTTGTTGCCGACGCGGAGCGTAGAACGGCTGCCAAAGCTGTTGGTCATGATTTTTATCCTGTCTGAATGAGTTCCGGCCCACACTGGAGTACTTCCGTGGGCCAATGATAGCCTCCCAGTTTAGAACAAATGCGATTTGTCGGCCTCAGTTTCCAGCATGATGGGGATCAGGGGTGACTAACCGGTGCGAGCTCAGCAACCGGAACGGGTGCCGGAGAATCCAAATTGGCCATGCTGGATGATTCCCGAATGCCGATGGTTCGACGCCGCTTCGCCGCCCTCCTCAGTGGGGTTGCCTTGGCTGTACTGGCCGGGTGCGCAGGCCAGACGAGCAGCAACAGCATGCCGGCGCCGGCGCCAACTGGCCCACCGCCCGCGTTGCAGCTCAATGCTTTCGTCTCCGGGTTGGCGTCGCCGGTCGGAATGGAATCGGCGCACGATGGCAGCGGGCGTCTTTTTGTGCTCGAGCAGGCGGGCAAAATCCGCGTCATGCGTAGCGGCGCGCTGGTGGCAACGCCGTTTCTTGACGTAACGGCCAAGGTGATTTCAGGCGGCGAGCTAGGCCTGCTCGGGTTGGCCTTTCATCCCAATTACGCCAGCAACCGGAAATTCTATGTGAACTACACGCGCCCGCTGGGATCGCAATGGGAGACGGTGATCGCTGAGTACCTGGTTTCTGCCGCCAACCCTGACCAGGCGGATCCTGCGATTGAGCGTATCCTGCTGACCGTGGCGCAGCCGTTCTCCAATCACAAAGGCGGCCAGATGGCATTTGGCCCCGACGGTTTTCTCTACGTCGCGTTTGGTGACGGCGGCAGCGCGGGAGATCCGCTCGGCAACGGCCAGAATCTTCAGACCCTGCTCGGCAAAATCCTCCGCATCGACGTCAATGCCACCAGCGCCGGCCGCGCCTACGCCATTCCGCCGGACAATCCGTTTGCCACCGGAGGCGGCGCGCCGGAGATATTTGCCTACGGTTTCCGTAATCCCTGGCGCTTCTCCTTCGACTCCGCCACCGGCACGCTGTTCGCGGGAGACGTGGGACAAGACAGCTTTGAAGAAGTTGATATCGTGCAAAAGGGCGCCAATTACGGATGGAACATCATGGAAGGGTCTCACTGTTTCAAGCCGGCCACTGGCTGCAACATGACGGGGCTCACCCTGCCGATCATCGATTACGGTCGCGACCAGGGCGGCACCGTGATCGGCGGCTTTGTTTACCGCGGCGCCGCGATTCCAGGCTTGGTGAATGCTTATGTCTTCGGCGATTTTCTCAGTGGCCGGATCTGGGGATTGCGCCAGAACTCATCGGGCACGTGGGAGAGGACGGAACTGGCGGCGACCGGAAAAAACATCTCCTCGTTCGGCCGCGACGAGAACGGCGAGTTATACGTCGTCGATTACAGCGGCGCGGTGTGGAGGCTGGTGGCAAAGTAAACCGTTTTCGAGTTGCGCAACAGCTTCGGTGCTCTGCACAAACCCGCATAAGTGCGCCGCTGAGCTATACTCCCCGCCAATTACATGCTTAGCAGCCCGTGGTGTAAGTAGCTGAATTTCGGCACGGGCAGCGGCGTACTCGGTTGCGTGAGTTCGCCAAGTTTTTCGCGCGGGACATCGAGATTCCACTTCTGCACGGCCGATTCCGATCTTCCCGGCGCGG
>JAIQFT010000073.1 GCA_020073185.1 Terriglobia bacterium | reverse complement strand
GGGAATGGGAACGGGCTGAATCTGGAGAGCATCAACCGCGGCGATTTGCTGACCATCGGATGCGCGGTGATGTTTGCGCTGCAGATCATCCTCATGGGCCGAGCCATGCGGAAGCACCGCTTCGAGGCGGTGGCGACGGTGGAGGCGATCACCTGCGCGGCGCTGATGTTCCTGACGGTTCCGGTGGTGGAGCACGCGCACGCCGTGTGGTCGTCGCGGGTGATCGCGGCCATCCTGGTTACCGGGCTCTTGGGAACGGGAGCGGCGTTTACCATCCAGGCATGGGCGCAGCAATTCACGCCGCCGACGCACACCGCGCTGATCTTTCTGTTGGAGCCGGTGTTCGCGTGGCTGACGTCGTACATCGTGCTGCACGAGCGGCTGGGGGTGCGCGCCGGAGTTGGAGCGCTGCTAATCCTGGGAGGCATCGTGGCGTCGGAAATGAAGGGGAGCCAGGCGGAGCTGGCGGCCGAGGTCGGCGAGGAAAACGCATAGGAGCGGCGAAGTCGTAGGTTTGAGTCTCTCGCCCGTGCCGGCTAGGGACAATCGACCATGCTTAACCTGCGACCCCGTGCGGCAAATCAATCAAATACCGCCACGCGCCATCCGCGCCGCGGCGCGCGACCTCGACGCTCGTGCCCGCGGCATCTATCGGAGATCGGTCGGGACCCGTGCCCGTCATGTGCCAGTCCGACATCAACAAGGCGGTGTCGCCCACCGTAATCGCCTCCCGAGTTTTGATTTGCATTGTCGCGTTCATCGCGCAGTAATGGGCGAGCAGGTCGCGCACCGCCGCGATTCCGCGCGCGCAACCCCCGGTTCGCGGCGTCAGGCACGCAGCATCGGCGTACAGCACGGCGAGAGCTTCGACGTCACGTGCGTGCAGGGCTGCAGCAAACAATACATGCAACTGTTCGGGACTGTCGGCGCGTTTCACGGCAGACCTCGGAATGAAGTTTGTGTCGAGCATTTTAAGGCAGGGTCAACGCTGAGGAACGGCGATCTGCGAAGTCTAAAGGTTAACCGGAGTTCGTAACGACCGAGTCGTTCCAATTCGCGTCTGCAGAATTGACACCGCTGTGACAAACGTTTGACATCGGTTTTCGCGCTGCCGGGTCTAAGTAGCAGTGAGGACGCAGAGATGAATAAATCGATTACGTTCACTATAGCAATTGTGATGACATTCAGCGCCTGGCTGCTTGCGGCGAAGAAGGAAGTTGCGCCTGAGATGTACTTGGTCACGAGCTTTGACTTCGGCCGTTACCCCGCATGCCAACCCAGGCTACACAGCAATTGCATCCTGGCAATCCGGTTTTATGACGCCGACACCAACCAGCGGCTGTCAGAAGTGGAGACGACCCCAAGGCTGAGAGGAACCCAGAGCATCGTCGGTAAGGCGAAAGCCGGCGCCATACCGCACCGGGCGTACGCGGTGACGGTTTATCTTGACAACGCCGGAAACCCCAAGGAAGGGCCGCGCGGGCAGACAAGCGAATTGCGGGATGCAAGCGAGGCGAACTGAACGCGTCATGGGAGCTGACGGCTAAGGCGACGGGAGCAGGTTGGGCGCGACGAGCTAGGTTCAGGACTTTGCGTTCGGCGAATTCGGGATGATCGCTCAGCCGAGCTGGACGGCTTTGCCGGATTGCTCTTCGCGGAAGACTCTGAGGCGCTGGCCGCCGATGGAGAGGATAGCGCCGCCAGGAATGGGAATTCTTTCGCGGGCCAGTACAAAGGTGCCGTTGGTGGAGCCGACGTCTTCGAGGAAGAAGTCCTCGCCGCGGTGATAGACCTTGGCGTGGGAGCGGCTCATGGCAGTGTCGGTGGGGAAAGTGTAAGTCGCCTTGGTGCGGCCCCAGGTGGTTTGCTGCTCGCGGATGGGGTAGCGCTTGCCGTCAGGGTTGAGAGAAATGAACTCGGCGACCGCGCCATGCAGCATGGCCGACAACTGGCCAAGATTTTTTCCTGATAGCGAAGCTTCCGCGAGGGCGGCTTCGTCCACCTGGAACTCCAGCACCTGGTTGCCGAAGCTAACGACGTCGCCGTGCTGCAGGCGGTAGGAACCGATCAGGCTGAAGAAAGTGTCGGCTTCCGGCACGGGGTCGAGGAAAAGCTGGCCTGATTCCACCAGCAGACGGGCGTGGGGCGATTGCATGTACTCGTCGTTGGGGAAAGGGAAGTCGCACTGCGTGCGGCCGACGAGCGCCCGGCCGGAGAGAATTTCGAATTCGCGGCCGGGGCGGCCGTCGTTGCGAAGCTGCAACAGCTTGTACTTGACCCGGGGCGCGCTGAGAGCGGCCATGATCATGCTGTGCGAGCCCGGAGCTTCGCCCGCCTGGTCCCGCCAGATGACCTCGAAGAGTTCGCGCTGCTCGGACTTGCCTTTGAGGGAAAAGCGCCCGGCCAGCCGAAGGTGGAAGCGGTTGGTTTCGGCGACCGCTTGGTACAGGGTGTCGGAGATGAGAATCTGTTCGGGGCCGGCGGCGCCTTCCACGCGCGAGGCGACGTTGACAACATCTCCGAAAACGTCGTTGGACTTAACGATTCCCCGACCGTAATGAATGCCAATGCGGACCTTGACGCGGTGCGCCTCGGGCTTGGCGGTGCAGTCGGCGGTGACGGCCTCCTGCATTTCGATGGCGGCGGCGACGGCTTCGGCGTGGTCTTGGAAGGCAGCCATGACGGCGTCGCCGATGGTCTTGATGACGCGTCCGCCGTGGCGCTCGACAGCCTTGCCCAACAGGGTGTTGCAGTGATGCACCATGATGAGGCCGGCGGAGTCGCCGAATTTTTCGAAGTAGGCGGTAGAGCCCTTGATGTCGGTAAACAGGACGGTGATGTCGCGGCGGAGCTTTTCCAGTTCCGCGGCCTGATCGAGTTGCTGGGCGTCGCGATTGAGGATGCGGGTGACGCCGTCGTTGGGACTCATCTCTTACCTTTTGCTTATCTCAGCCCCGCAGGGGCGACAGAACCTAGCCCGGCACGTGAGTGCCGGGAAGGTTGCCTTTGAATCACACAGAGTCCCGTAGGGACGGTAGAACCAACCCCGACCGTTATCGCTAGCAAACACACCATTCATCGCCCCAGGAATTTTTCCAGGGCCTCGACATCGGCGGCGGCCATGCCGGAGTAGCGCTTGGCGCGCTCCAGGTCGTTGCGGCCGATGGCTTCCTGGGCCTTGGCGAGATTGACTTTCATGCTCGCCTGCCTGGAGGCGATGTCGCCGCGCAGGCCGAAGCCCTGGGCTGCCTGCTGCCGCTGCAGGTTATCGAGACTGCTGTTGACGGCGGCGGAGCGGCCGGTGAGCTGGTCAATCTCGTGCTCCACGCGGTCCAGTTCCTCGGCTTTGGCCTTGGCGGCGGCTGCGGCGGCGGCTGCGGCTTGGGCGTCTGCGGCGGACTGCCCGCCGGTCTTGGCCATGAGTTTCTGTTTTTTCGCAACCGCGGGCTTGGGTTCTTCCGCGGGCAGAGCCACTTCAGCCGGTTTCGTTTCGGCGGTTTGAGGGACGACGACGGCCGGCGGCTGATGCGTCACTTTGGTATCGCCCGCGGCGGAGGCCTTTTTCCCCTTGGGCATGTAGAACCCTGCTGCGACCAGGGCAACGAGCACGATGATGGCGCCGAGGCTGACGTACAACCCGCGATGACTGGCCGGTTGTGCGGCCGCGGGAACAGGCGCAGGAGGAGGCGCAGCAACGGTGGCAGCCGGAGCGGCAATGGTCCTGGCCGTGGGCACAGGCGTGGGCGCAGTAACCGCGGTTTTCGGGCGCGTGATGGGGCCGGTGCGCACGTGCGGCAGGGGCGTGCGCGCGCCGGCCGAGGTCGCGTCCTGCGAGCCCTGGACCAAGGTCTTGGATTCCTGCAAATCTCGGAGAACGATTCTCACCGCGTTGCGGAACGCATCGGCAGATTGGAAGCGCTCCGCCGCTGACTTGGCGATCGAGGTCAAAATGATCTGATTCAGCCCGGCGGGCATTTCGGGCTGCAGCTCGATGGGTGGCGTGGGAGGCTGATTGACGTGGGCGGCCATGAGAGAAAAACTGCTGTCGCCGTGGAAGGGGCGGTCGCCGGTAACCATCTCGTAGAGCGAGATGCCGAGGGAGTAGAGGTCGGAGCGTTCGTCGGTGCGCTCGCCTTTCACCTGTTCGGGTGACATGTAATTCATCGAGCCGAGGGTGGATCCGGGGGCGGTGAGCAGGGTGGGTTCGTTGTCGGTGCGGGCGATGCCAAAGTCCATCAGCTTCACGGTGCCGCCGGGGGTGAGCATCATGTTGGCGGGTTTGATGTCGCGGTGAATGACGTGGCGCTGGTGGGCGTAGCTGAGCGCGTCGAGAATCTGGTCAATGTAGGTGAGAGCGTCGGGAACGGGGATGGGCCCGCCGGCCAGCGCAGCTGAAATAGGCTGGCCTTCGACGTACTCCATGATCATGACCAGTTGATTGTCGATAGTGAGGGCGGTGTGGAGGGTGGCGATGTTGGGATGGTTGAGGGCCGCCAGCACCTTGATCTCGCGCAGGAAACGGGCTGCGACTTCTTCCTGGCCGCCGATCTCCGGCAGTAGGACCTTCATTGCCTCGATGCGGTCGGTAATGACGTTGCGCACCTGGTAGACGCGGCCCATCCCGCCAGCGCCGAGGACTTTCAGGATTTCGTAATCACCAAGCCGCTTCGGAGTATCGTTGGTCATGTGTGGCTCCTGCATGTTGCGCTGAGGAGGTCAGAAGGAAGAAAATCGAACTCGAAAGCAACCTCACCGCGAGAGAAAAGGATTATGAAGTCAAGCGCGGCGGGGGTCAAGGAAGACGAAGTTTGGATGAATTTATAGCAACGAATTTATTAAGACCGCGTCTAATCTGAGGGAGAGCTACAAGTGGCCGACTTGCGGTAATCTTGCCTATTGTGTGTTCGAATGGCAGTGTCCTCGCGCCCGGAACGGCAATAATCGGAGGAAACAAGATTTATGAATTCGCGCGCCCGCGCTTACCTTGAACGAATCAGAGCACACCGCTGGGTATCGACGCTCACAATTCTGCTCACCTTGGCGGTGGGCATGCTGATCGGCACGGTGATCTCCTACGGAGTGAAGGGGCAGGACAAGAGCAGCGTCTCGTCCAATGCCACGCCGCTGACGATCCCGTCGCCCAAGCAACTGTCGAACCAGTTCACTCAGATCGCGAAGCAGATTGAGCCGGCGGTGGTGAACATCAACACCGAATCCACCATCCAGAACCCGCACCGGCGTCGCACGCCCACCCCACAGGGACCGGGCGGCGGCGGCGACGAAGACAATCCCTTCCAGGACTTTTTCGACCGCTTCTTCGGCCAGATGCCCGATGGCGGCGGGCCCATTCGCCAGCGCTCGCTCGGTTCGGGAGTGGTGGTGGACCCGAAGGGTTATATCGTCACCAACCGGCACGTAGTGGAAAAGGCGGACCGCATCCGGGTGAAGTTTCAGGACGATCCCGCGGGAGCGCCGGGCCACGACGCCAAGGTGATCGGAACCGACACGGAAACCGATTTGGCGGTGATCAAAGTGGAGGTGGCGAAGCCGCTGCCCTACGCCAAGCTCGGCAACTCCGATGCCATGCAGGTGGGTGACTGGGTGCTGGCCGTAGGCAGCCCCTTTGGGCTGAATGCGACCGTGACCGCCGGGATCGTGTCCTACATCGGGCGCAACATCGTTCCGGGACGGCAGTTCCAGTCCTTTGTGCAGACGGATGCGGCGATCAATCCAGGGAACTCGGGTGGGCCGCTGGTGAACATGGACGGCCAGGTGATCGGCATCAACACGGCTATAATTACCGGCGGCCAAGGCTACGAGGGCGTGGGGTTCGCGTTGCCGTCGAATACGGTGGCACACGTGTACAACCAGCTCATCGGGCCGGAGCACCGGGTGACGCGCGGGTCGATTGGCGTGGAATTTGCCGCTGAGCCCAACCCGGCGGTGGCGCGCGTGTACGGAGTGAAGTCGGGAGTAACGATCGCCAATGTCATTTCCGGAAGCCCGGCGGACCAGGCCGGACTGAAGGTCGGCGACACCATCGTCTCCGTGGACGGCAGGCCAGTGAAGAACGGCGACGAGTTGGTGGGCGACATTTCCAGCCGCAGACCGGGCTCGACGGCCAAGATCGGGTACGTGCGCAACGGCAAGGAAGAAATCACCTCAGTCACCATCGCCAACCGTGCCAAGCTGTTCGCCAGCCGGCTGGGCGAGGAAGAAGAAGGGAACGAAGAGGCGGCACCCAAACCCAGCAAGCTGGGCGCCACGGTGCAGAACGTCACGCGCGAGATAGCGGAGAGGCTTTCGATCCCGCCGGGCAAGGGCGTGATCGTCACCGAAGTGAAGCCGGGCTCGTTTGCCGACGACGCCGGGCTGAGCCGCGGCGACGTTATCCTGGAAATCAACAAGCAGCCGATCAACAGCGAGGACGACTTCCGCCGTGTCCAGCAGAACCTGAAGAGCGGGCAGGATGTAGTGTTCCTTGTCCGTCAGGGCAGAGGGCGCAATCAGGGCACGATCTTCCTGGGCGGAACCCTGCCGTAGAGCAGGCTTCAGCTGCGGACTTCAGGATTTAGGCGCCGAACCTGGGTCAACGTACGGGTTATGACAGGGGCAGCCGAAAGTGGCTGCCCTTTTTTGCGCTCGACACCATCAATCGCTTGAGGCGAGCTAAGCAGACATTGCTGAGATGAGGGAAAATCTCAGGCTAGGAATTCCCCAGATGGGCAGACAAGATGGTGTGACGGAAGGCACAGACATCTTCAAATCAATGACTTACAAAAGGCAACTAGAGTGCTGGAGAGACTTTCTAAGGACATGGCCGACGGTGCCGTTTGCAGCGCGGGTGCTTTGTGCTTGAATGGCGCTGACTTCGCCGAATACAATTCCGGCTCCGGCCGAGATTATAGAGGTGATGTTGTGAGGACCAACCGAACTCGTCTTTTGAGCTTGTTGGTATGCCTCGCGTTAGCCACAGCGGTGGCGCACGCGGAAGGTCCTCGTAAGCCTAGAACTTCCTCTTCCAGCCACGGCAAATCCAGTAAAGCCAAATCCAGTAAAGCCAAATCCAGAAAGACCGCCAAGAAGCCGCGGAAGCGCGGTCAGCAGGCGATGAACCCGGCGCGAGTGCGGGAGATCCAGTCGGCGCTAATTCGGGAGAAGTATCTGGTGGGGCAGCCGACCGGACTGTGGGACCAGCGTTCCAAGGATGCCATGCAGCACTACCAGTCGGCCAACGGCTGGCAGACAAAGATGGTCCCGGATTCGCGGGCGCTGATCAAACTGGGGCTGGGGCCGGATCGAGCCAACCTGATCAATCCGGAAACGGCAGCCACGTCGCCCTTCCCCGGAGGCGGGGGCAGTTTGCCACAAAGATAGGGCCAGTCAGTTGCGAGTTTCGAGTTGCTGCTCCTGAGCGGCAAGGTCTCCATTTAAGTCACTGAGCTTCTCGAAAATACCTGCCTATTAAATTCTCGGAAAATAAGGGAGAGGTTGGCCGGTGACGACGGCGCGGGGGTTGTCGTCGGTGAGCGCCCGGGCGACGGAGGGGCGGTAGACGCGGCTGATGGCGTCGCGCGCCGCCGAGAGGATGGGCGGACGTCCTTCGACACTGTGCGAGTCAGTAGCCAGGATGTGAACCGCTTCCCGGTCCAGCAACCACTGCGCAATCTTTTTGGCCCGGTCACCCCACAACCCCGTAACCGCCGAGGCGGTGACCTGCACGGCGCAGCCGAGCCGCACCCAGTCGAGAACTCGCTCCGGCATGCGCTGCAGCAGCAGGTTGCGCTCGGGGTGGGTGATGATCGGGATGAGGCCGCGGCGGAGCAGGTCTTCGAGTTCGTCGGTCACCGAGGGTGGGACGGAGAAGTCGCTGAACTCGACCAGCAAGTAGGGCGTGTCCTCGATGGTGTAGAGGTGCGGAGTTTGGGCGAGGCTTTCCAGGTTCTCGTAGGAAAAATGGAAATCGCAGCCCAGGCTGAGCTTGGGCTTGTCACCAGTGCGCTGGCGCAGTTCGTCGAGCAGGCTGCGGAGCCATCGGCGGTCGTAGGCGAATTCGCCGTTGGCGTGGGGAGTAGCCACCATGTGCTCGATGCCGTCCTGCGCGGCCATGTGGCACATGTGCACGGCCATTTCCCAGGATTGGGCGCCGTCGTCAACTTCGGGAAGGATGTGGCTGTGAATGTCGACCATGCGGTGGGAAGCATTTAATCAGATTCGGCGTGCGGCGGACAAACCCCTTTCCGATCTGTCCGCGTTGGCAGATATGGGCGGGCAGATAAGGGGCGCGGTCAACTGACGAGACCAGACCCGGGGCACCAAATTAAGGCGTGGCGGTCGCGGCGTTGCGGAGGATCACGACGGTTCCCGGTCCAAGCTCTATCTCACGCTTTTGGCAGACGAACGCCATACCCTCTCCGACCTGCTCGACCTTGCAGTCGGCGGGCACCGCCTTAACGCTGTAGCTGCCCCCTCCGCAAGCCCCCATGCCGCCACGATTGAGGCTGGGGCCGCAGTTCCCGGCGTCGCCTCCCTCTCCGACGACCTGCACCTGCTGCAGGGAAGCGTTCAGCTTCATGCTGCCGTCCTTCCACTCGGCGTTCTCGACAACGAAAGCAATGGCCGCCTGATCCTGGCCGTGGCGCTTGTGGACGACCGAGATTTTTCCCTCGAGTTTAGCGCCGGTGGGGATCAGGACGGCGCCGTCAGGGCCACGCACGTCTTCAGTGGTCACGAGCCGTACCTCCTGGCCAGGCTTGGAACGGCGCGACGTGATCTCCTTCTTGAGCTCAGCTTGAATCGGGACATCGGCAGGGACGCCAGCGGCCGATTGCAGAAGCAACGCGACAACAAAGACGATGGCAGTCATCATCAGGGACCTCCGGAGGAATGTTGATCGAGGGTGCCTTTTTGAGGTGTGAAAACGCACAGATTGTACACTCATTACGCTGATCCGAACGTTACAACTTGCGGCTTCTGATTTCCAGATTGGGAACAGATTGACGGTTTTGATGGGAGACGATTCGCGCGAGGATCTTTTGGCAGCATGTCCGATCAGGCTCTCGGCAGGTTCCAGTGGTGGTACACGGCGAGCATGCGGACGGCAAAACAGGCAACGATTCCCAGCGTGGAAGCCATGGCTGGAGGCAGCTTGGCCTTCAGCAGGAGGATTGTCACCGCGGCACCCAGGAGCGCGGCCGTGGCGTAAATCTCTGAGCGGAGCACGACCGGAATCTGAGCGAGGAAGATGTCGCGAATGGTTCCGCCGCCCACACCTGTGATCCCGCCCATTATGATGGCCGGAAGAGGATGAAGGCCGAAGTCGAGTGCTTTGGCGGCGCCCGCAACCGCAAAGAAGGCGAGCCCGGCAGCATCCAGGGTTGCAAGCAGCCAGAAATTCATTGCCGCAGTCGTAGTGTGCAGCAGGAAGAGGAAAGCGCCGGCGGTCAAGGCCGTGGCCGCATACCGCCAGTCGCGAATGGCGCTCGGTGGGACGTCTCCTATCAGCAGGTCACGGATGATGCCTCCGCCCAACGCCATTGCAAAAGAGAGTACGAGAACACCGAACAGATCGAGATGCGCTTGCGACGCGGCCGAAGCTCCTTCCGCGGCAAAAAGAGCGGTGCCAATCAGATCGATGGCGAGGAGCAAGTGCGCGGAGTGAAATTCCATTTGGCTTCTCCTGACCCGCGATAGGGTACGCTAATGCGTGTGCGTGGCGGTTTTGCAAGCGCACAGCTTTCACCCGTACTGCCTGGAGCGAGCGGTTTTGACTTTGGGTCGCGATCAGGCCCCTTTGAGGGGCCCGCGACCCGTAAAGCCTCCGGCTCTGCCGGAGGATACTTACGCGGAGGAGCTTTGCTGGCGATCTCAGGCCGATAGATGTGGGGCACCGTCGAGGTTACTTGTAGCGCTCGCGCAGGTAGTCGGCCATGCCGGCATAAGCCTTCGCCAGCGTCTGCTCGTCGGGGAGGAAGACGATACGGAAGTGCTTCGTCCCTGACTTCTGGCCAAAGCCGCTGCCGTGGACGACCAGCACCTGCTTTTCGGTCAGCACGCCTTTGACGAAGTCGAGATCGTCGCCGGGAATATCGAGTTTCGGGAAGGCGTAGAACGTTCCCTTCGGTGAGACGCAGCTCACGCGCGGCGTCGAGTTGGCCCACTGCACGGTGAGATCGCGACGGCGGCGCAGTTTCCCGTTCATTTCTTTGATGTGGTCCTGAGGGCCTTCCAGCGCGGGCTTGATGGCGTACTGCATTGGCGCGTTGCAGCAAAGACGCGCGCGCAACAGCTTGTGGACGCCTTCGATGTAGGGCTTGAGCGCGTCTTTCGGGCCGCTGCAAATGGCCCATCCCACTCGCCATCCGGGAGCGAGATAGGGCTTGGACAATCCGCTGAAGGTGAGGACCGGAACATCGGGCGCGAGCGAGGCGAGAGAGATGTGCTCGACGTCGTCGTCGAGAATGAGCTTGTCGTAAATCTCGTCGGCGAAGATGACCAGGTTGTGCTTGCGGGCGAGCTCGCAGATCTGTTCCAGCTTGTGGCGCGAGTACACGGCGCCGGTCGGGTTGTTGGGATTGATGACCACGATGCCGCGGGTTTTGGGAGTGATCCTGCTCGCCATTTCCTCGACGTCCGGCTCCCAGTGGTTGTCCTCGTCAAGGTAGTAGGGGTTGATGGGACCCTCGATCTTGGCGAGCACGGCGGAATACAGCGGATACTCGGGCGCGGGCGTGAGGACGTTTTCGCCGGGATTGCAGAGCGAGCTGAGGCAAAGCTCGACGCCTTCGCTGACGCCGGCAGTAATAAAGATGCTTTGAACGTTGCGGATGCCGTGGCGCTCGGCCTCGGCGGCGATGGCCTGGATGCCTTCGTCAATGCCGAGCGAGGGCGCGTAGCCGTTGTGGCCGTCGCGCATAGCCTTGTGGACAGCATCGATCATGTGCGGCGGAGTCGCGAAATCGAACTTGAGCGGATCGCCAATGTTGAGCAGCAGTATCTGCTTGCCGGTCTTGGCGACCTGGTCGGCGAGGACGGCGAGATCGCGGATGGCGTAGCGTACGTTTTCGAGCCGCAGCGCGGCCAGGATTTCGCGGGCTTGCGTGGTCATTGGCATGGCGGTTGTCCTGGGAACCTACGATTGTAGCCGATGGCAACCCGGGATTTGCCACACCAACCCGGAATTAGCCACAGAGGACGCTTATTTTGAAAAAAGCACCGCCGATCCATACAAGGGTGCGCAAGGCGCTTTTTTCTCTGCGTCCTCTGTGGCTACAGAATGGGAGCGAACTCACGGGCGAGCGTGACGGGCAACGTTGGAGCGCGGTGAAGAGTCACGTACAATCCTGGCTGCTTTTTTTGCGGGGTTACGCCATGCGCAGCTTCGACAGTCTGGATGAACGCGAGATTTTGGCCCTGGCCATCAGCCTGGAAGAGGAAGACGAGCGTATCTACGCCGATTTTGCCGAAGGACTGAGAGAGAACTTCGCGGCGTCGGCGGCGATCTTCGAAGGGATGCGGCAGGAGGAGGCGGGACACCGACGGCGATTGATCGAGTTGTATCGCGAGAAATTCGGCGACCACATTCCGCTGATCCGGCGGCAGGACGTGCGCGGCTTCGTCAACCGCCGCCCGGTGTGGCTGGTGCGTCCGCTCGGGCTGGAGACGGTGCGTAACCAGGCGGAGGCGATGGAGGTCGAGACGCGGCAGTTCTACCTCCGCGCCGCGGCGCGCTCTCGCGATGCGCGCGTGCGGCAGTTGCTGGATGATCTGGCGGAAGAAGAGCTCTCGCACGAGCACCGCGCCGAGGAGTTGGAGCGCACTGAGCTCACGACCGAGACGCGGCATAAGGAAGAGGAGGCGCGACGGCGATTGTTCGTGCTGCAGATTGTGCAGCCCGGGCTGGCGGGGCTGATGGACGGCTCGGTTTCCACGCTGGCGCCGGTGTTTGCCGCAGCGTTTGCGACCAAGAGCACGCACGATGCCTTCGCCGTGGGACTGGCGGCGTCGGTCGGGGCGGGCATCAGCATGGGGTTTGCCGAGGCGCTGTCGGATGATGGCAGCCTGACGGGGCGAGGCCATCCGTGGATGCGCGGGCTGGTGTGCGGGTTGATGACGGCGCTGGGCGGAATCGGGCACACGCTGCCGTTCCTGATTCCGTCGTTCAATGCTGCACTGATGGCGGCCATTGTGGTGGTGGTCGCGGAGCTGGCGACGATCTCGTGGGTGCGGCACCGCTACATGGAATCTCCCGTATTCTCGGCGACCCTGCAGGTGGCCTTCGGCGGCGCGCTGGTCTTTGCGGCGGGCGTGCTGATCGGAAGTTCTTGAACTGGAATTGAAGAATTTACGAAAAGACATATTGTCGGATTTTCCGAGTTCGCCCCATCGGGGCTGACGAATGTATCCGTTCGTAGCGGGGCGACATCTGATAGGTGATCCAAGGAGGATTGAGATGGCACTATCGCAATCGTTGCTGCCGGAATTCGACGCGGAAATGGCCAACACGCGCAAGACGCTGGAACGCGTGCCCGACGGGAAGTTCGACTTCAAGCCGCACCCGAAGTCCGGATCCATGGGATGGCTGGCGGGACACCTGGCGAACCTGCCGCTGTGGGCGGCGATGACGTTGCAACAGGACTCGCTCGACATCGCCCCGGCCGGTGGACAGCCGTTCAAATTGCCGGAGACGAAGAACACAAAACAAGTTCTGGAAGTCTTCGATCAGCACGTGGCGGAGGCTCGAAAGGGAATTGCCGCGGCCACCGATGAGCAATTGATGAGGCCGTGGTCGCTGCTGAAGACGGGGCAGACCATCATGACCATGCCCAAGATCGCGGTGCTGCGCTCGTTCGTGCTGAACCACATCATCCATCATCGTGCGCAGATGGGGGTGTATCTGAGGCTGAACGACATTCCGGTGCCGTCGATTTACGGGCCGAGCGCGGATGAGGGGAGCTTCTGAAGTTCGTACCTTAGTAAGGTTTAGGCGGGCATAGCAAAGGGATCGTGTCTCGCTTATTGCGGCGGTAAATCCGGAAATCCCTTGCTCCTCTTTTCACTCCGGCCGGTCGATCTGCGCTTTCTGCAAGCGGTCGGAATAGTCGACGTAGACCGACTTCCATTCCGTGTAGAACTCGATGGCGCCGAAGCCGCCCTCGCGATGGCCGTTGCCGGTCTGCTTGGTGCCGCCAAACGGCAGGTGGACCTCGGCGCCGATGGTGGGAGCGTTAATGTAGGTGATGCCGGCGAAGAGGTCGCGCATGGCCTTGAAAGCGCGGTTGACATCGCGGGTGTAGATCGAGGAGGACAGGCCGTACTGCACGCCGTTGGCGATCTCGATGGCGTGCTCGAGGTGATCGCAAGGGATGATGGAAACCACCGGGCCGAAAATTTCTTCCTGGGCGATGCGCATCTTAGGGTCGACGTCGCCGAACACGGTGGGTTCGAGGAACCAGCCGTACTGGTATGCGCCACCGTCGAGGCGATGTCCGCCGCACAGCAGCCTGGCGCCTTCGGATTGCCCGATCTCGATGTAGCTGAGGTCGGTGTCCAGTTGCGCCTTGTTGATGGCGGGACCCATCTCGACCGTCTCGTCGAGGCCGTTGCCGACCTTCAATTTCCTTGCGCGCTCCACAAACTCGCTGACAAACTCTTGGTACACACCTTTCTGAACGATGATGCGGCTGGTGGCGGTGCAGCGCTGTCCGGTGGTGCCAAAGCCGCCCCAGAGGCCGCCTTCGAGGGCGAGTTCGAGGTTGGCGTCGTCGAGCACGATCATCGGGTTCTTGCCGCCGAGTTCGAGCGAGCAGCGCTTGAAGCTGCGCGCACAGGATTCGCCCACGATGCGGCCCACATCACTGGAGCCGGTAAGCGAGACGGCGCGGATTTCAGGATGCTCGGTCAGCGGTGCGCCGATGCGGGAACCAAAGCCGCTGACAATATTGACCACGCCCTTGGGAACGCCGGCGTCGAGCAGCGTCTGCACGAAATTGAAGACCGAAAGCGGCGTGTCCTGGGCCGGCTTGATGACGCAACAGTTGCCGGCGACGATGGCGGGGAACAGCTTCCAGGAGGGAATCGCCATGGGGAAATTCCACGGGGTGATCATGGCGCAGACCCCGACGGGGTGGCGCACCGCCATGGCGAACTTGTTGGGCAACTCGGAAGGCACGGTGGCGCCGAACATGCGGCGGCCTTCGCCTGCCATGTAGAAGCCGGTATCAATGGCCTCCTGCACATCGCCGCGGGTTTCCTTGACGACCTTGCCCATCTCGCGGGTCATGTCGCGGGCGTAGTCTTCCTTGCGCTCGACGAGCATCTGGGCGGCGCGATAGATGATTTCGGCGCGGCGGGGCGCGGGCACCAGACGCCATTTTTCGAAGGCGCGGCGGGCGGCTTCGACCGCGGCTTCGACATCGGCCTTGCCCGATTTTTGGAAGACACCGACGACATCGCGGGTATCGGCGGGGTTGATGTTTTCGAAGGTTTCGCCGGTGGTGGCTTCGACCCAGTCTCCGTCAATGAGGTTCTTGTAGATTGCCGTGGCAGTCTTGCTGATTACATCGGTGGCCATGCTCAGCGCCTCCCGCGAGATATCTGCAAATCATTCATCGTATGCGCCGCCGCAGGGGCGTGCAAGTGGGCCAGAGCACGGGGGCGAGTGAAGTGGCAGGCAAGACCCACATCTGCCAAAAAGCGGCAGATGTAGGCCACCGTCAAAGAGGGGCAAATGTGGGGTGCCGATGGTATATCCCAAGGTTTGGTAGTGGGTCCGTACCAAACTGACCCACTACCCAAGGTATTCACCCTTTTGTAACGGTTGCGGGTTGTGCTACTCTCGCCGCGTTACCCCTAAAAGCCATACAATTCACTCGAAACGGCATGCCACCGAAATCCAGAACGGGCTTCCAGGTGGGTTGGACCACGGTCACCTACCGCAGCGTCTTGCTGGTGAGCCTGTGCGTGGTGAGTCTGATGTCGTTCATCCTCTACATGATCTTTCCGGCGCAGACGAAGAGTCTCGCGGAGAAGTCCGGCAACGCAATCAGCGATTGGCTGGGAAGTAAAGGCGGTCGTCCGACCGGCAAGGTCGGCCAGCAAGCGGCCAGCTTCACCGCGATCGACGGCACGGTGCGGGTGAAGAAAGCCAACAGCAATACCTGGATCAACGCCAACTTCAGCGTGCCGCTGGAAAAGGGTGACGTGGTGCAGACCGGGGCGGAGGGCATCGCCAAGGTCGTGTTTGCCGACAACACCAATTACACGATTAAGCAGGATTCACTGATCGTCGTGCAGGAGAACTCGACCAATACGGCGCAGCAGACGCAAGTGGCGGTGGAGTTGACGACGGGCACGGTGGATTTGTCCACGTCGTCCTACGGGCAGGGGTCGAGGTCGCAGGTGATTTTGGCGGGGGCAACGGCCTCCATTGGGGCGGAAAGCTCGGCGTTGGTGCACAACGATCCGCGCGCCGACCAGCACGAGGTGTTGCTGAGACGAGGGTCGGGCCAGATCGCGCGCGGGTCCGAATTGGTGAAATTGGGTGAATACGAGCGCGTGAGTTTCAAGGCGGACTCACCGAAGCTGACGAAGGTGAAGGAACTGGCGCCCCCGACGCTGATCTCGCCGGCCAACGTGGCGCCGGTTTTCGTCAACCAGCAGAGCCCCGCGCCACTGGACTTCAGTTGGACGTCGATATCGGGCGCGCGCCAGTATCACGTGCGCATCTCGCGCAACCCGTACTTCTCGTCCACGGTGTACGACAAGAAGGTGGCGACACCGCAGGTGAAAGTTTCGGGCCTGGGCGAAGGCGCCTACTACTGGTCGGTGCAGTCGGTGGATGCGAGCAACCAGGAGTCGGTAGAGAGCGAAAAGAACCGGTTCACGGTGATCGCGAAGGGATCCGACAGCGTGGAGATCGCGCTGGAGCTTCTGCCCTTTGTGCAACACGGGCACGTGATTGAGGTCAAGGGCAGGACCGAGAAGAGCGCCCGCGTCATCATCAACGGTTCGGAAGTCCCGTACATCGCGAACGACGGGTCGTTCCAGTTCTTTACGCCGCCGCTGCCGAATGGCGAAAATGTCATCACCGTCACCGCGCAGAACGCCAAGGGCGGCGTCAAGACGAGGCAGCAGAAGGTGGTTATCCAGTAACCGCCAGAGCAGTCGACTGCCGCGCTCCCGTTTTTCGCAACCCGTCACCCGAACAGCGCCAGTCGCGGGCGAATGCCAGGGGGCCAGTTATCGGGGTGCCCTCGGCGAACACGGCAAATCACTGGAGGGCTGCGACTTTAGTTCCACCTAAGTCGCAGCACATCGAATAGAATCAAGGCAGTTAGCCGGCGGTGAAACGGGCTGTCAGCCGGCGGCATAGGTAGAGAGCGACGTATGTCATCGAACGGTTTCCATCCGACCTCACACTTCCACAACCTGCGGTCGCTGTTCAGCATGTTTTCCAGCGACCTGGCGATCGACTTGGGCACGGCGAACACGCTGGTGTACGCGCGCGGCAAGGGCATCGTGGTTAACGAGCCGTCCATTGTTGCCATCAACAAGAACACCGGGGAAGTGGAGGCAGTGGGCAAGGAAGCCAAAGAGATGCTGGGCCGCACGCCGGGAAACATAGTCGCCATCAAGCCGATGAAGGACGGCGTCATCGCGGACTTCAAGGTCACCGAGAAGATGCTGAATTACTTCATCCAGAAGGCGCACAACCGCAAGATGCTGGTGCATCCGCGGATCGTGATCGGCGTGCCCAGCGAAATTACGCAAGTGGAAAAGCGCGCCGTCATGGATTCGGCCTACCGCGCCAAGGCCAGCGAGGTGCACTTAGTGGAGCAGGCGATGGTGGCCGCGATCGGCGCCGGGCTGCCGATCACCGAGCCCAGCGGCAACATGATTGTGGACATCGGCGGCGGCACCACCGACATCGCCGTAATCTCGCTGAGCGGCATCGTGTACTCGCGCTCCGTCCGCATGGCGGGCAATCAGATGGACGAAGCGATCATGAACTTCCTGAAGCGGAAGTACAACCTGCTGATCGGGGAGCGCACGGCGGAGCAGATCAAGATCGAAATCGGCAGCTCGTATCCGCTGGACAAGCCGCTGACCATGGAGATCAAAGGACGCAACCTAATCGAGGGTGTGCCCAAAACCATCACCGTGGACGACAGCGAGATTCGCGAGGCGCTGAGCGAGTGCGTGGCGACGATCATGAACGCCATCCGCGTGGCGCTGGAACGGACACCGCCGGAGTTGAGTGCCGACATCAGCGATCGCGGCATCGTGCTGACCGGAGGCGGCGCGCTGCTGAAGAATTTGGACAAGCGCATCCGCGAAGAAACCGGGCTGCCGGTCTCCATCGCCGACGACCCGCTGTGCAGCGTGGTGCTGGGCACGGGCAAGATGCTCAGCGACTTCAAGCTGCTGCGGAAAATCTCTTTGGAGTAGGTTTAGCCGCAGAGGAAACAGAGGAACACTTTAGCAACAAGCTCTGCCGCGGATTTGCGCGGAGGAACGCAAGTTATGCTCGCCAGCGGCTGGCGATTTGCCCGGTGACGGTTGCGAACTACCAACTACTAGCTCCTAAGTACTAACTACTGGTTTGCAGTGGAAAACATCATCAGCCGCCACCGGAACCTGACAGTTTTGGCGGTGGTATTGTTTGCCCAGATACTCGGCCTGGCGGTGCAGGTCAAGCAAGGGACCGACCGCGGCACGTCACGCCTGATCCGCATCTGGGCCGTTTCGGCTATCACTCCCTTCGCCAAAGGCGTGGTCCACAGCAGCGCGTGGTTCGCGGATACCTGGCACAACTACGTTTATCTGCGCACCGTGCGGGTGCAGAACGAAAAGCTGCGCGACGAGATAGGGCGCATGCGGCTGGAGCAGGTGCGCTTGGCCCAGGACGCCAGCCAGGCACGGCGGCTGCAAACGCTGCTCGGGTTCAAAGAGCAATTCATCTCGCAGACCATGGCGGCGCAGGTGATCAGCACCACCGGCAGCGAGTTCTCGCGCGGCGTTTACATCGACAAGGGATCGCGCGACGGCATCAAGCCGGACATGCCGGTGATCACTTCGGACGGCATCGTGGGCAAGGTGCTGCGGGTGTACCCGACATCGTCGCTGGTGCTGGAGATCAACGACCCGTCCAGCGGGGCGGGCGTGATCCTGGAAAAATCGCGGCTGCAGGGAATCCTGAAGGGTTCGCCGTCGGGCGAGACGTTTCTGGCCAACATCATGGCCGACGAAACCATCGAGCGGGGCGAGCGCGTCCTCACCAGCGGCGGCGACCGGGTTTATCCCAAGGGGCTGGCGGTGGGAACGGTGGCGCGGATCAAACCGGCGGGCACCTTTCTCAACGTGGAAGTAAAGCCAACAGCCCAGCTCAACCGGCTGGAAGAGGTGCTGGTCATCACCAAGATTGTGGAGAAGGGGCCCGAGCCCAACGACCAGAACGGGCCGGTGCGCGCGGTTGACGTCCTGGCGCAGCGGCTGCCGTCGGTCCCACCGCCGAAACCGGACGCGCCGGCAAAAACACCGCAAGCAAGCAAGCCAGCGGGCGCGATGCCGCAGGCGAAGCCGAATGCCGAACCGGTAGCTAAGCCGGCGCCGCCACCTGAATCTGGTGAACTGACGGCGGTGGAAAAGAAAAAGACGATCGCAACCGCCGCCGAGAAAAACGCCGCCACCGCCAAATCGGTTCCCGATCCGGTGAAGCCGGAACCCCCAGCGAAGGACACCCCCCGGTAGTGGCTGCCCCGACCCTTTCTCGCGAGCGGTTTGAGGTTTACCGCTTCGCCGTGCCGGTGGCGGTGGGCGTGCCGCTGGCGGCGCTGCTGCTGCAGTCGTTTCTGCCGCTGCATCTGCCGGTAGTGGCGATTTTCGACCTGCCGCTGCTGGTCACGATTTACTTTGGCGTGGGGCGGCGGAACCCCATCAGCGGACTGTTGACCGGCAGCGTGATCGGACTGATCCAGGACAGCCTCACGCACCAGCCGATCGGGCTGTACGGGATCGCGAAAACCGTGGTGGGGTACGGCGCGTCCTCGCTGGGGGTGAAGATCGACGTGGACAATCCCGCGACGCGGCTGCTGATGACTTTCGGCTTTTACCTCTTGCACCAGGTGATTTATTTTGCGGTGGCGCGCGGATTGGCGGGCGAGCTCCTGTATTGGCGCTGGGGACACCAGGCGATTGCCGGCGTCGCCAACGCGCTGTTGGGGTTGGTGCTGTACAAGCTGCTGGACAGGTTGCGGCAGGGGGCGTAAAGCAGTTTCAGTTCCAAGAGCAGTTTCATCTATGTGCATAGGTCACGGCGAACGCTGCTAAACTGTAAGGTATCCGGAAACCGTCGCGAAAGCGCATCTACAGGCAGGCAGTGGCTGACGATGCAGAGCGGCGCGGAGGATCATGCCGTTAGGGCGCGACGACAAAGTACCGCAACTGCGGCTCACAGGGGTGCAATACGGCATCCTGGGAATCTTTCTGATTCTTGTCTTCGGCCTGTGGCGGCTGCAGGTGGTAGGCAGCGATTACTATGTCCAGCTGGCAGAGAAGAATCGCGTCCGCAACGTTCCCATCCTGGCGCCGCGGGGCAAGATCCTGGACCGCGAAGGCCGGATCATCGTTGACAACTACCCGTCGTTTTCGGCGCTGCTGCTGCGCGACGCCAGCCGCAATATCCTGAACGACGTCAATGCCATCGCAGCCGGCCTGCATATGGACCCGGACGAGGTGCGCGACCGGGTGAAGAAGTTCGCCTTCACGCCGCAGTACCAGCCCATCTTCCTGAAGGACGACATCACGCCGGACGAGCTGGCGTTCATCGAATCGCACCGCAACGAGCTGCCGGAGCTGGAGACGATCGTGGCGCACCGGCGGCTGTACCCGAAGGGCGGATTCATGGCGCACTTGATCGGGTACGTAGGCGAGGTGAGCGAAGACATGCTCAACTCGCCGCAGTGGGAGTTTTACAACCCGGGCGACGTGGTCGGGAAGTCGGGTGTAGAACTATCGTATAACGACATATTGATGGGCAAAAACGGCTTCCGACGGGCGCTGGTGAACAACCGCGGCAAAGAAGTCGGGCGCTTGGACGAAACGCCGGCGGCGCCGGGCAAGCCGCTCAAACTGACGGTGGATATCGACCTGCAGATCGCGGCCGAGCAGGCGCTGGCGGACAGGAACGGCGCTGTGGTGGCCATGGACCCGCGTAACGGGGAGATCCTGGCGATGGCCAGCCGGCCGGTGTTCGATCCGAACTCGTTCGCGGTGCGGATCAAGAAGGCGGAGTGGAACCGGCTGGCCACCGATGAGGATCATCCGCTGATGAACAAGGCGATCCAGGCGCAACTGGCGCCGGGCTCGGTATTTAAGATCCTCATGGCCACCGCCGGATTGCAGGAGGGAATTGCGCAAACCCTGCAGGTGAATTGCGGCGGTGGACACAATTTCTACGGCCGTTACTTCAAGTGCTGGGTGGTGGCGGAGCATCGCACGCACGGGGTGGTGGGCATTACCAAGGCGATCTACCAATCCTGCGACGTGTTCTTCTACACCCTGGCGGAGAAGCTGGGCATCGATCGCATCGCCAAGTGGGCGCACATGCTGGGCTTGGGACAAAAGACGGGCATCGACCTGCCCAACGAGGTCAGCGGCGTGATGCCGTCGGAAGAGTGGAAGATCAAGAACTTCAAGCAAAAGTGGTACGCGGGCGAGACGATCTCGGTGGGAATCGGGCAGGGGGCGGTGGCGGTGACGCCGATCCAGTTGGCGCGCGCCGTCGGAGCGGTCACCATGGACGGCAAGTTGCAGAAGCCGCATGTCGCCTTTCCCGACGAACTGGCGAGATACGGGGTGCAGAACGCGTCCCAGATCCAGGGCGAGACCCTGGTGCCCATCGACCCGCAGAACTGGGAGACCATCACCGACGCCATGGCGCAGGTGGTGGAGCCGGGAGTCGGCACCGCTCCCAGCGCACACCTGAACGGAATTGATTTTGCCGGCAAGACGGGCAGCGCGCAGACCATGAGCAATGCCCTGGCTAAGCGGCTGGGGCACAGAGTGAGGGATAACGGCTGGTTTGTCGGGGTGACGCCGCGGCGGAATCCCGAAATCATCGTGGCGGTGCTGCTGGAGGAAGGCGAGCACGGCTATCTGGCGGCGCGCGTGGCCTCGCAGGTGATCAAGGCGTACGTGGAAAAACAGCGTGCGCGCCAGAACAACCAGAACCTTTATCGCGCCGCCGCTGCGCCGGGGATGGAGAATCCGCCGCTTGCCTCCGCGGCGGTGATGGCGGCCATCAACTCGCCGCGCGTGATCGCCGCAGACCGACGCGCACTGCTGGCGGAGATAACGCTGCGCCGACGGCGGCCGGAAGCCGCCTCTGCGGCCGGCGGGAAGAAGGCGCTGGGCGCCGGCGATTCCTTCGAAATGGCCGGGTTCTTTGGCGAGCCGGAGGCGGACGGTCATGGAGAAGCGCTACGCGCGGCGCGGTTCAAGATCAAGCTGGAGAACCCGAGAGCGCCGGTGGGCATGGCGGTCGGGCGGTAGTACGCAACTATGGATAGCCAGTAAGCCGCAACCGAAACCGAAACTGAAACTGAAACTTTGAAACGTTACGTTACATTCGGCGATTTTGACTGGGTGCTGCTGGGATTCGTGCTCGTCATTTGCGCCGCCGGCGTGGTGGAGATCTACAGTGCGACCGCAGGCACCAAGTTTGCCGGGGCGCACATCCGGCAGGTGTACTGGGTGCTGGGCGGCGTGGCGGTGATGTTCGTGGTCAGCCGCGTCAACTACCACGTGTTGCTGGACCAGGTGCCTTGGATGTACGTGCTGTCGGTGGTTTCCCTGATGTCGGTGCTGCTGTTCGGGCAGAAGTACCTGGGTGCGCGGCGGTGGATCAAAATCGGTGGCGGCATTCACATTCAACCCTCGGAGTGGGTCAAGCTCATCCTGATTCTCGCCGCCGCCAAGTATTTTGCCGACTCGCGCCAGCGGGAATGTACGGTGGCCGATATCATCAAGGTCGGCATGATGATGGGTGTTCCCATGCTGCTAGTGCTGGCGCAACCTGACCTCGGCACTACCCTGACGTATATGCCGATCGCGCTGATGGCGCTGTTCCTGGGCGGGTTGCGGTTGAAGCATGCCGTGGTGATGCTGTTGCTAGCCGCGCTGATGGCGCCGGTCGCATGGCACGTGCTGAAGCCCTACCAGCGCGAGCGTTTGACCAGCTTCACCCAGCCGGAAGCGGATTATCACGGGTCGGGGTACCAGGTCATTCAATCCCTGATCGCGGTGGGTTCGGGCGGAATCTGGGGCAAGGGGACGGGGCACGGCACGCAGATCCAAGGATCGTTCCTGCCCGTGCCGCAGACCGACTTTATCTTCGCCGCGCTGGCCGAAGAACACGGATTTGTCGGTGCGCTGGGCCTCCTGCTGCTATACTTCATGGTGCTGATGCGATTGATCCATAACGCCCAAACGGCACCGGATCGGTCGGGCACCTTTGTGGTGATGGGTGTGGTGGCAGTGCTTACGTTCCACATCCTGGTTAACGTCGGCATGGTGGTCGGCTTTATGCCGGTCACGGGGATACCTTTGCCGCTGATGAGTTATGGCGGCTCCTCCGTGTTGTTTACGTTCCTGGCGCTAGGCATCGTAATGAACATACGCATGCGCCGGTTCGTGAACTGAACGGAAGCAGTAAATTCCGCGTTCGGCGGCGTCTTGGAGACGCCGCCAACGTAAACAGTTTTGAAATACGTTTGCCCCCTCGTCAACGGGGGCTCGTACCGGCCGAATGAGGGGCCGGTACAGGATTGAGCCCAGCAGGTTCCGCTTTGTGCTTACCGGCTGCGACGACGCGCCGGGGCCGTGCGGGTAAGCTGATACCAGCGCCACGGTGCGGGTAACGGCCCCTTCGGATGCGATGCGCGTTGGGTCAACCGCAGCGCAGGCCGAGAGAGCGGTCACAAACTCCGTGAGGGTGTGCGCCACAGGTGCAAGAAGATTCCGAGCTCTTGGCAACGAATCCGACTCACCGACGTCGGTGAGAGCCGTAAGGCAGAAGCGCATGTTGTGTGCCGCTCCGGCGGTACCGTCGCTGGCCTGCCTGACAGCTGCACCGCGAAGCTCCTTCCGAACACAGCCCCTCGCTAGTTCGCCCGGTGACAGACCCGCGCAAGCGGGGCCGGAGCCAGCATGTCGAAAGAACTCTTTGTCTCGCTCACGCCGCACGAAACCAAAGTAGCGGTGAGCGAGGACGACCAACTCGCCGAAATCTATTTCGAACGCGACAACGAATACACCCTGGCAGGATCCATCTACAAAGGCCGCGTCACACGCGTGCTTCCGGGCATGCAGTCCGCCTTCGTGGAGATCGGATTGGAGCGCGACGCGTTCCTCTATGTCTCCGATTTCTTCGAAATGGAAGACGAGCAGGACGAATTTGAACCGGTCAAGGTTGGCGGGCAGCGACCTGAATTCCGCCAGCCCGCCGAAGACCGCCAGGTCCAGCCACACCTGATCGAGCCGGAATCGGAACCGCAGCAGCGGGCGCCCTCGCCGATCGTGTTTGAAGGTCCGGAAGTGCCGCCGGCCTCTGCCGAACCAGCCGCTACCGGCACGGGGGAAGAGGAAGCAGGCCGCGGTTGGCGCGGACGCGGCGGACGACGCCGTCGCGGACGCCGTGGCCGCGCCCTGCCGGAATCAAAGTTTGCCCACGGCGAGCAGGAAGAAGCGCCGCGCGGGGAAGAGCGCGAGCAATCCTACCCGCCGCCGGGATACCCGCCGATAGTCCTGCCCGGCGAATCCATTTCCAAATTCTCGCAGGCGTCGCCGGTGCCGCCTCAACAAGCGCTACCGGGCGAATCGATTGCCAAGTTTTCGCCACCGCAGCCGGCGCCGTCCCAGCCCGCGGAGGAAGAAGCGGCGGGCGGGCCGGAGCGCGGTTTCGAGCGGGAAAAGCGGCCACCGCGGGGCTTCGACCGCGGGCGCGGGCGGGACCGCGACCGCGATCAGTCATACGGGCCGCCGCCGGGATTCCAGCCGATCCTGCTGCCGGGTGAGTCCATTTCCAAGTATTCGCAGATGAAGGTGGCACAGGCAGCGCCGGTTGAGGTGGAGCAGGTGGAGTCGGCCGCCGATGGGCGCCAGACAGAGGAGCCGCCGGCGGTTGAAGCGCCGGCGTCTCGACAGGAATGCGTCGAGGCTCCCATTCATCAGGCGGAGGAGCAACGCACCGAGCACACGGATGACGAGCGCCGCCTTGACCAGATGAACGTCGCCACCGCTTTCGTCGGCGAGGAAGCCACCAACACCGAAACACCAGCCAAGGGCGCGCCTTCTGTCGTTGAAGAAGAGATCGAGGCGGCGCGCGACCAAGCGCAGCACGAGTCCGTGGAAGGGGAAGGGGATCATTCCTTCGTGGCGTCTTCGTCGCAGACAATCGAGCATGAGGAGATCGAAGACGAAGATGCCGACTTGCCCACGGTCGCCGAGCGCTTCGAAGACGCCGGCGACTACGAAGAGCTGGAAGAAGAAACGCTGGACGCGCGTCCGGTTCACGCGGAACGCAACGGCGGACTCGCCGAGCTCGGCGAAGAGCTGACGGAAGCGGTCGAGGAAGCGGAAGCCGAGGGCGAGGCGATTGCCGGCGACGAGGGCGAAGAGAGCGGCGAGGAAATCGAGTACGAAGCCGCCGAGGCGCCGGAAGGCGAAGAAGAGAGCGCCGGGCGCGCCGAGTTGCGTGGTCCCACTGGCACCGCCGGATATCAGCAGCGCACGCAGCCGCCGCCGCCCTTCGAGCGCCGCGGGCGCGGACGTCGCGGCGGCCGACGCCTTCGCCAGTCGCGGCCGATGCAGAGTCAGCAGGTGATGATCTCCGACATGCTGAAGGAAGGCCAGGAGATCGTGGTGCAGATCGCCAAGGAGCCGATTGGCAAGAAGGGTGCGCGCATCACCAGCCACATCGCGCTGCCGGGACGCTTCCTGGTGTACATGCCGACGGTGAACCATATCGGTGTGTCGCGCAAGATCGATTCCGACGACGAGCGGCAGCGGCTGAAGCGGATCGTCATGGGTGAGCGTGAGATGCCCGGACACGGCGGCTTCATCGTGCGCACGGCGGCCGAAAACGTGGCCGAAGACGAGCTGCGGGCCGACATCCGCTTCCTCAAGAACCTGTGGAACGAGATCAAGACGCGGGCCGATGAAAGCAACGCGCCGGCCCTGATCTATCACGACCTCAATCTGGTGGAACGCACGCTCCGCGACCAGCTCACCGAGGACTTCACCCACGTGTGGGTGGACAGCGAGCAGGAGTACGAGCGCGTGCTGCGCTTCGTTAACCGCTTCCAGCCCAACCTGGTGCGGCGTGTCCGGCTGTACACCAAGGAGACGCCGCTGTTCGAGCAGTTCGGTATTCAGGAGGAGATCAATAAGGCGCTGAAGTCGAAGGTGTGGCTGAAGAGCGGTGGCTACATCGTGATCAACCAGACGGAGGCGCTGGTGGCGATTGACGTCAACACCGGCAAGTACGTCGGCAAGACCACGCGCCTGGAAGACACCATCGTGAAGACGAACGTGGATGCGATCAAGGAAATCGTGCGCCAAATCCGGCTGCGCGACCTGGGCGGCATCATCGTGATCGACTTCATCGACATGGACGAGCGCAAGAACCGGCAGAAGGTAATGCAGGCGCTGGAGGAATCCCTCAAGAACGACCGCGCGCCCTCCAAGGTGCTTCAGTTTAACGACTTCGGGCTGGTGGCGATCACCCGCAAGCGCGTGAAGCATTCGCTGGAGCGCACCCTCGGCACGCCGTGTCCGTACTGCACCGGTACCGGGCTGGTGAAGTCGGTGGAGACGGTCTGCAACGAGATCTACACCGAGATGAAAAAGATGTGGAAGCACCTTGACGGCCAGGAAGTCCTGCTGCGTGTCAATCCCGAGGTCGCCAAGGAACTGAAGGCCAACAACGCGCGCTGGCTGAATGATCTGGAGGAACTGGCAGGGAAGAGCATCATCATCAAACCCGACGCGACGCTGCACCAGGAGCAGTTCGATATGTAGCTGGGAGTCTCTTCGCTTTTAGCTCTCGGCTTTTGGCAAGAGCGCGCTCAGGATTGGGCGCGCTTTCCTTTTCCGTATGAGTGGGGGCTTAGAGCGGATTCATGGTTGCTGTACCCTGTAGCCGCAGTGGCGGAACCAAGCGACAGCGTTGTCGGCAGTAATCGACGAGATCGCTTCCGCAGCGGCCTGTTCCAGGGCTTCCGCAAGTCGTGCTTTGGCACTGCGGA